>NZ_ALVC01000140.1:0-101264 GCF_000293195.2 Sphingomonas sp. LH128 | reverse complement strand
AGGGCTGCCTCATCAACGGAGCGGCGCGCGGCGACCTTTCGGCCGAGAAGGTCTACGTCAAACTGCAGAAGATGACCTGTCCGCAGCCCGGCGGCCGCTATGCGGTCTCGGAGGTCAAGGGCTTCATCGCCTTCGGCGGCAAGACCGGGGTGCGCGGCCGGGTGGTCTCGCGCGAAGGCGGGCTGGTGACGCAGGCCTTCATTGCCGGCCTCTTCGGTGGTTTTGGCCGCGGTTTCTCCGCAAACGCCAATTCGGTGTTCCAGGGCACCAACATCACCACAAACGGCAAGCGCGACAAACTCTCGGCGGGCGAGATCCTGGAGGGTGGCTTCGGGGAAGGCGTCGCCCAGACCGGCGACATGGTCTCGAAATATCTGATCGAGCGCGCCGAACAATATCAGCCGGTGATCGAGATGCCGACCGGCATCGATGTCGAAATCGTCTTTCTGGAGGGTGTCTATGTCCGTAACTGATCGCCTTCGCGCCGTTGTTGCGCGCACGCCCTGGAGCTATGGCCTCATCGCCCTGCCCGTTGTGGGACTGGGCGCTGCAGCCATCGCTGCCGCCGCCGTGCCGACCGAAGACAGCCAGGTCGCGGGCCTGCTCAAGGCCCGGCTGCCCAAGACCGAGATCAGCGCGGTCAACTGCGCCAAGGTCGCAGGGCTGTGCGAAGTGACCGCCGGCGCCAACCTCTTCTATGTCGATCGCGGCGCCCGTTATCTGGTCATCGGCCGGGTATACGATATGGAAACGCGGCAGGACGTGACCGCGGCACGCCTCCTGGAGATGAACCCCGACATGCTGGTCGGCGGCGCGGCCAAGGCCAATGCGACGGCCGCGCTCGGCGGCGAGGCGGACGCTTCTCCCCTCGCACCGACAGCCGGCGCGCGCCGTGTCTCCGTGCCGGAGCGCCCGGCCACGCTGTCGCTCGCTGGGCTGCCGCGCGACGGAGCAATCGTCTGGGGCAACAAGGCATCGAGCCAGTCCGTCACGGTCTTTACCGATTTTCGCTGCGGCTACTGCCGCGCGCTTACCAGCGTGCTGCGCAGCATGGACGTCAAGGTCATCGAAAGGCCCATTTCGGTCCTGGGCAGCCGGGATCTGGCCGACCGCGTCTATTGCGCCAAGAACCGGGAAGAGGCGCTTCACGCCGCCTATTCCGGTGCGCCCTTCGAGAGCGGCAAATGTGACACGCGCGGTCTCGACGCCAACGAGCAGTTCGCCCGCAGCCATGGCCTGAGCGGGACCCCCGTGATCGTTCGCAGCGACGGCGCCATGCTTGAGGGCTACCGGCCCAAGGACGTGCTGGAAGCATGGCTGAAGGGAGCCAAGTCGTGAAGGGCCGCGCCACTCGCTGGCATGCTGGCCTGGCGCTCGCCGTCCTGCCAATCATGGGGGGCTGCGCATCGTTCGGCAGCAATATCGCGGGGAGTTTCTCCTGCCCTGCGCCGGACGGAATTTGCGCGCCGTCGTCATCGATCGACGACCGGGCACTGGTCCTCATCACGGCTGAAGCGCCGGACGCCGTGCCGTCACCGGCGGGACCCTATCGCGATCCCGACATGGGAGCGGGGAAAGCCGCCCGGACGGCGGTGGCAAGCCCGCGGCGCATGCCGGTGTCGATCGGAGAGGCGGGCCGCACACGGGAGAAAGTGCTGCGGATCGTCTTCCAGCCCTATATCGACGAGCGCGGCCGGTTGCACGAGGCGAGTGCCGTCCATGCTGTGGTTGCGCAGGGTGAGTGGCAGCAGCAGGCTATCGCGGACGCGTCTGGCCTCTCCTCCCGCAATGAGCGCGCCGCGACCTATGCAGGAGAGACGCTCGCCGACGCGGTCGATCGCGCCGAGACGGAGCGCCTCTCCCCCGCCGAAGGCCTGCCTGACCCGGCGGCTGTCGCTGCCGCGCGGGCGCGTGCGACGGCAGATCCGGTTGCCAGCATCAAGAGCGATGTCGCGGCCCGGCTTTCGCCAAGGCCGGATGCGCGGGCGCGGCGCAAGGTCGCGGCGACGCCCGCGCAACCCGTGAGCGCTGCGGCCCCGTCCGCCGAACCGACTGCTCCTCCCGCGGCAGCGCCTGCGCCGTCGGCGCACGCGGTCCCATCCGTCCCGCAGGCTGCGGCAGTCCCTGGCGCTCCTGCCAAGACGACCGCTGGAGCGGAAGCGGCGGCGCGGGTGAAAGCCGATAGCCGGTACCAGACGGTGGCGTCGCAGGCACAGGATGGTGCGCGGGCAGCAGCCACGGGCGCGCAGGCGCCCGACTTGCGGCCGGTGCTCAAGCCCACGGTGAATTCAGCCCCATTCCCCGGCGCCGTCGCGGAGGAGAACTGACATGGCGAAAGGCGGCTTTTTCGACAGCATGCTCTCGGGGCTCTTCGGCGATGCCGCACGCCCCGATGATGACCGGCCCGCGCTCGGCGTTCCCATGCTGGCGCACTGGCTGCCCTATCGCAGCTACGATCCCAAGACGGGGATCTTCTACAACAGCGCCTCTCGCGGTTTCGTGATCGAGGCCGCCCCGATGGTGGGTGCGGACGAGCGCACCGCGGAGATCATCACGCAGTTCCTGTCCGAAGGCATTCCCGCACCGGGCTGTATCCAGTTTCATCAGTGGATGAGCCCGCGCGTGGGTGAGGCGCTGAGCAAATGGTATCTGCCGCGCTATGCCGCACGCGGCGTCTACGAACGGATGGCCAAGCACCGGGTCGATTTCCTCAGCGACGGCGTATGGCATTCGCTCTCGAAGGACGCGCCCTTTTGCCTGCGCCATCACCGCGTGGCGATCTCCTATTCGACGCCCGAGAGCTCGTCGGTGTCCGATGACGACATCGTCTCGGTCATGGAGGGCCTAGTCTCCGCGCTGGCTTCGGTGGGGGTCACGACCCGGCGCATGGATCCGGTCGCGCTGATCGCCTGGATCGACGACATCACCTCACCGACCACGGCTGCCGGTGAGGACGTCGTCAGCTACAATCCCTTCGATCCCATCGCCGACCAGGCCATTCGCCGCGACATTGAGCTCCGGGTCGAACCCGACCGGATGCTGCTGCGCACCGAGCGGTTCCGACCGACCGGCAAGGTCCACGACGGCGCCCCGGAGATCGGCGAAATCTATCCCGATGTCTTCGACGTGCGCTCCTTCTCGGTGCGCAACCTGCCCAATCGCTGGGCGCCCTGGGACATGGCGAAGCTGGTGGGCGACATGTTCACTGACAAGCTGCGCATGCCGTGCCCGGTCGCGACGAACCTGTGCGTTGAATATCCGGACACCCAGGCCTCATCGAACAAGGCGAGCTTCAAGTTCATGCGGACGACGAGTCTCGCCGATTCCAAGTCGGCGCGATTCCTGCCGCAGCTGCGCGACCAGAGCCAGGAGTGGCGCTTCGTCAACGACGAGATCCGGCAGGGCCGCAAGCTCGTGCGGGTGTTCTTTTCGGTCACGTCCTTCTCGCCCAAGGGGCGCGGCGACGCCAACGAACGCGTGCTCAAATCCGTCTACCGCGCGGCGGGCTGGGACCTGCTCGACGACCGCTACCTGCAGGTGATGGGCCTGCTCTGCGCCATGCCCATGACGATGGCCAACGGCCTGTCGCGCGATCTCGAGCGGATGAAGCGCATGCGCACGCTGCTCACCACCACCGCAGCCAATCTCGCGCCGCTGCAGGGCGAATATCTGGGCGGCCATGTGCCGCATCTCCTGATGGTCGGACGGCGCGGCCAGCCCTTCTTCTGGTCACCCTTCGAAAACGCGGCGGGCAACCATAATGTCGCGGTCTTCGGCAAATCGGGATCGGGCAAGTCGGTGGCCTTGCAGGAGCTGTGCGCCTCGCTGTGCGGCGCTGGCGCGAAGGTGGTCGTGATCGACGACGGCCGATCCTTCGAGCATTCGGCCAAATTGCAGGGCGGCGCCTTCGTCGAATTCACCATGAGCTCTGGCTTCTGCCTCAATCCCTTCTCGATGATCGACGAGGCCCAGGCGGCGGAAGACGAGGACTATCTGCTCGACTGCATGGCGATGCTCAAGGCCATCGTGAACCAGATGTCGCGCCACATCGACCGTCTCAACGATACCGAGCGCGGCCTCATCGATGGCGCGGTCAACACGGTGTGGGAGGCGCACGGCCGAAGAGGATCGATCGACCTTGTGATCGAGGCGCTCGATGCAACCGGCAACGCGCTCGCGCACGACCTCGGTATTGCGATGCGCCCCTTCTCGGCGGCGGGCACCTACGGCCGATTCTTCCAGGGGGAGGTCAGCTTCGAACTGAAGGCGCAGCTCACCGTCTTTGAGCTCTCGGATCTCTCGGCGCGCGAAGAACTGCGCAGCGTGGTCCTCACCGCCATCATGTTCATGTCGCAGCAGGTGATGCGCAAGGTCGATCGCGCAATCCCCAAGGCATTGCTGCTGGATGAAGCCTGGCAGCTGCTGCGCGGCGGGGCCATGGCCGACTTCATCGAGACCTATGCGCGCACCTGCCGTAAATATGGCGCCTCGCTCGTCACCGCCACGCAGTCGCTCAACGATTATTACAAGTCGGCGGGGTCAATCGCGGCGCTGGAGAACAGCGACTGGTTCGTCATTCTCCAGCAGAAGCCTGAAACGATAGCCGATTTCAAGAAGCATGATCGCTTCGAGATGGACGATTACACCGATGCGCTGCTGCGCTCCTTGAAGCGCAACGGCTTCGAATATTCGGACATCATGATCAAGGGGCCCGAGACGCTAGCGGTAGGCCGCCTGGTCCTGGATCCCTATTCGGCCACATTGTTTTCCTCGAGCCCGCAGACCTTCGCCCGGATCGAGGCGCTGATCGGCGAGGGCCTCAGCATGGACGAGGCGATCGAGCGCATCGCCTTTCCCGACAATCCCGAAAAGTGGGCGGCGAACGCGGAGAGTGATCCCGACGTCGCAATCGCCGCGGAGTAGGCCCGGTGGCAACGATCCCGAGAGAAGAGACCCTTAAGCCCAGCCCATCGGCCCCGGCTAGCCCGCGCATCCGGCTCGACCTGCGCACCATCCTCTATTGGTATCTCCACCTTTTCGGTTTCGCCCTGTCGTCGCTGCTGATCAGCTGGGGACTGTTCTTCCTCTTCTTCCTGGCGATTGGCGGCTTCTCGGTCGACGGCATGATGCACCAGCTGGCCAATATGGCGAGCCGCTACGTCGCCGCGGACCCAGCGCGCATCGCATCCTTCAAGCAGGTGCTGGCCGGCGCGCAGCTTCTCCTGGCCGGCGCGATCATCGTGCTGCGCCGACATCTCATCATTCCGCGTCATGTGTCTGAAGGGAACCGTTCCCATGGCTGAGCAGACTGAACTCGATCTTCCTCCCGTCCCCGCGCCGTCGGGCAAAGCCACGCGCTCGCGCCGCCGGGCCCTTTTCGCAGGATTGACCCGCTGGCAGATGCTGGGCGGGCTCCTGCTGCTCGCGTCCCTCGTCTGGGCGATGTGGGTGACCCGGCAGGTGAGTGCCCGGCCCGACCATATCGTCTCGGTCAAGCTCTCCGAGCTGGTCGGCGAATATGTCGAGGCGCAGCGCTACTCGGCATCGCCACCTGAGCGGGTCAAGGCCGAGATGCAGGCCTTCATGGCATCGCTCGACAAGGAGCTTGCGCGTCGCAGCGCCCATGGCGACGTCATCCTCGTCGGCGAGGCTGTGCTCAGCAAGAATGTCGATGACATCACGGAAACGGTGAAGAAGGCAGTCTACGCCTCGGGCGTGCCGATACCCAAGCGGATAACGGCCGAGGAGCTGCAGCGCCTGCAGCAAATGAGCCTGCAGGCGGCGCCCGAGATGCCCGTGTCGCAGGATCCGCGGATGACCGCGCCGGCGAGCGCCGCACAAGCCACTGCCCAACCGGTCCCCTCCGTTATTCCCCCGGCCGTTGGCGCCCAGGGAGCCACCGTCTCGAGCTTTGGAGCGCCCGATGTCGGCCCTGCTCAGTGACCAGGGCGAAACCCCGAAGGTGACGGCCTGGCGACCGCGCAAGCATCTCTGGACGGCGCTGGGGCTCCTGTCGGTCGGCACCGTGGTTCTGGGCGCGATCGCGGATTGGCGCGATCGTCATGCCTTCCTCATCAACACGAGCGAATCCTTGCCGAACTGGGCGTTCCTCATCGATCGGGGCCGACTGCCGGCCCGCGGTGACTATGTCTTCTTCGACCCGCCCGCGAACGCTCTCGTGCATCGCCATTTCGGAGCGCGGCCCGCTATGTTCGGCAAGCTGGTTTATGGTCTCCCCGGCGATGTCGTTTCCCATAGCGGCAACGACGTCCTGATCGGCGGGCGCCTGGTGGCGCGCATGAAGCGAGCCTCGCGCCTGGGCGAGCTGTTGACGCCCGGCGCGACCGGGCCAGTCCCGGCGGGCTGCTATTTTGTCGGGACGCCGCACAAGGACGGGTTCGACAGCCGCTATGCCGACATCGGATTCGTCTGCGCGCGCCAGATTATCGGGACCGGGGAGCCGCTCCTATGAGGCGCACCATCCTGCTGGCGGCGACGACCGCATGCCTTGGCGGCACGACCCTGCTTCTTGCCGGGTCCGCCAGCGAGGCGCGCGACTATGGAACGGCAGGGCAGGCCTTTCCGATCATCGAGCCTGACCTGCTCGCGACGATCGAGGCGCGGCTGCGCCGTGCCGAAGCGAGCGGCGAACTGGCGCGAACCAACGCGCTTTTCGCCAAGCGGGTCGAGGCCAAAGTGCGGCGGCCAGATCCCGTCGCCGGTATCTCGCCGGCCCAGGAGACGCGCAGCTGGGATTTCGATCCCTCGGTTCGCATCGACCATGATGTCCGCGACCAGAAGGGGAATATGATCGCAAAGGCGGGTCAGAAGGTGAACCCGCTCGATTTCGTCGGCATTCATCAGGATCTTGTCTTCGTCGATGGGGACAATGCCGAGCAGCTGGCCTGGGCCTGCGGCAAATTTAGCGACGTGAAGGCGAAGATCATCTTCGTGAAGGGATCGCCGATCGAGGCGATGTCGCAGCGCAAGCGGCGCTTTTATTTCGACCAGGAAGGCAAGCTTACTGGCCGCTTCGGCATCGAGCACACGCCCGCCGTCGTCAGCCAGGCGGGCCGCGTGATGCGGGTCACCGAACATGCGCTCAAGGGGAGGGCGGGCTGATGCCCTTGTGGCTCGACCTCCTGCGCACGCCGATGGCCGCGCCCGAGACAAGCGACCTGCGCCGCATGCGCCGGACCTGGCAGGCGTTGTGCATCCTTCTCGCGCTCGTGGTCGGTGGGTTCGGCCCGCTGCGCCAGTGGGTCGGCCGCCCGGCCGTGGCGGCGGTGGCCCTCGCGCTGCTCGTCGGCACGGCGCTCTACACAGCGCTGTATCTGGCTCGCAAGCAGCGCGCTGACACAGCCTATCTCGATCAATTGGGAGAGCGAGAATGACGCGCGGTCTTCGATCCCTGCTCAGCGCTGTGTCGCTTCTCCTGACGTTGGTGCTTTTTGCGGCGCCAGCGCAAGCGGCCGGACCGACCTGCAACGGCAAGTTCGTCAATCCGATCACCGACGTCTGCTGGTCGTGCCTCTTTCCCCTGTCGGTGGGCGGCCTCAAGATCTGGCCGAGCGGCCGGCCCGATACCAGCAATCCCGCCTCGCCGGTCTGCGCCTGCGCGGATCCTTTGCCGCGCATTGGCATTGCCGTCGGTTTCTGGGAGCCGGCTCGCCTGGCCGATGTGACGATGAAGCCGTGGTGCTTCCCCAACCTGGGCGGTATTCGCATCGCCCCCGGGTTCGATATCGGGCAGGGCTATCTCGCCGGTCCCTCGATGGTCGGCGGGCGGTCGCAAAGCACGGCCAAGTGGCATGTGCACTGGTACGTCTATCCTCTGCTCTACTGGATGGAGATCCTGACCGACTTCGTCTGCTTCGAGCAGGCGAGCTTCGACATCGCCTATATGACCGAAATCGATCCGCTCTGGCAGGACGATGCTCTCACCACGCTGATCAACCCGGAAGCGATCATCTTCGCCAATCCAATCGCTCAGGCCGCCTGCGCGGGTGACTGCATTGCCGGAACGGTCAACCTACCGCTCGATCCGCTCTTCTGGTGCGCGGGCTGCCAGGGTTCGATGTACCCGCTCAACGGCAATGTCCCGGCCTCGATCGGCCATGTCCAGTCGTCGCGGCTGGCGGTCTCCCGCTTCGCCTACAAGATGCACCGCGAGGCGCTGGCCTGGGGGACGATGGGTTCGAAGGGCCTCTGCAAGAAGTACCTCATGCCGATCATGCGCAAGCAGCAATATCGCTTCCAGATGGTCAATCCGATCCCGACCGTGAGCGGGCGGTTCGCCTGCTCCGCAATCGGGGCTTCCACAATGCCGCCCGATGCGGGTCGCGCCTATCCCGCCGGCGGCGAGGACATGGGCTACCTCGTCTGGCGCAAGCGCAACTGTTGTGTCCTGTAGGGAGGGGTCGATGCGTTTCGCTGCCTGGGGCGTTACTGCCCTGCTTGCTACCGCCGGCGTATCGGCGCTGCTCGCCCAGACCGTGGACGGTCTCGACGTGCAAGCCATCAAAAAGCGCTCGGCCGACCTCGCCGCAGATGCCGAAGCCTTCGTGAACCACGTCAAGGATCGCGGCGACCAGTTCCGCGAGGAGGCCGTCGCGGTGCGCGAAGCCGGCACCGAAAACATGCGACAGGTCGCGGCCAAGGATCTGCCCAAGGGGCCCGACGGCGCGATCGACTTCGATGAGATCGTGCAAGGCGCCGCCGGCAATGCCAGCGTCAAGAGCGGCGAGGCGCCGCAATTCATCGTCTTCGCCAGTCTCTCGATGCCGCCACAGTCCCTGAAACCGCTTATCCGCGATACGGCGCGCGCTGGCGGCGTCGTGGTGTTCCGCGGCTTTCCGAACAACAGCATGAAGGAGTTTTCGGCTCGGCTCGGGCAGATCGTCGAGCGCCAGGACGAATTCGCCAATGTCGGCGTGGATCCGCGACTGTTCCGAGCCTTCAATGTGCAGGCGGTCCCGACCTATGTTGCCGTGTCGTCCGATTTCGACCTGTGCGCCGGCTTTTCCTGTCAGACCAAGGTGCCGCCCTATGACCGCATGACGGGCAATGTCACCGTGGAATATGCGCTCAGCAGCTTTGCCGACGGTAATGGTCCCGGCGCCAGCGTTGCCGCCGTTGG
The DNA here is from genome assembly GCF_000293195.2 of Sphingomonas sp. LH128. NCBI lineage: Bacteria > Pseudomonadati > Pseudomonadota > Alphaproteobacteria > Sphingomonadales > Sphingomonadaceae > Sphingomonas > Sphingomonas sp. LH128. The sequence goes on along the minus strand of NZ_ALVC01000140.1, from coordinate 92,125 downwards.
CCTCTCAAATATGCGGGCGCAGCGGTGATGCGCCTCGCGATTGCAATCAGTCTGGCAGTCCTAGCCGGGGCCAGCTTCCCCGCGCAGGCGCAGACCACGCTGGAGGAAGCGCGCGAGCAGGGAAAGGCGATGGGAACCGCGGCGAAGGCCAATCCGGTCCTGGTGCCCAGCGACAACGCGCAGGCCGAAGCCGTGCCGGGGTTCTCGGGGACGACCCTCCCGCAGGGCAGCTATTTCGATGATCCGGACAAGCTGATCAACGATGCCCAGGCGCTCAAGTCGAGTAGCGAGCAGTACCAGATCACGACCGACAGCAGCCATGTGCGCCCGACATTCAGCAATGCCGAGATTCTTTCGACGACCAATCGCGCGACCACCATTGAGGAAGATCCCTCCACCTATCTGGCGGGAGAGGCTTATGGCGGGACGAGCGGAAGCTGCACCGCGCTTCCGCCTGGATCGGGCACGAGCGGCTATTATGAAGCGAGTTGCAACGCGGGCGCCAAGGTAACGACCAACGCCCGCAGTTGCGCCGTCAATCTGGATGTGCGCACCGATAAGCGGACGATCTACACCTATTACACCGGCCGTTTAAGTTTCCTGCCGAGCGATGGCGGCCCCTATCCGGCCCGTGCCGCGTTCGACGATGAAATCGCCTCGGGAGTCTGCTGGGAAAGCCGACCCATCGACTATTGCGACAATATGGCGGCCTATGGCTACACGGCGGCCGACACCTGCAAGAGCCTGGGCCATACGGCCGTTGAGGTGAAGTGCAGCGCTGAAGCGCAAGGGATTACGGAGGGCGCCTATCACCCTGGCACGGTGATTTCGACCGGCAACTACTGGCTGACCAGGCAGGAGGAACCGGCGGTTCCCGTCATCACCCGCAACGAGGGTCTCTGCGCGGCCTATGCCGGCGACAGCAACTGCACGCTGGAATCGGAGATCTGCACGGCAAGCGATCCGGTTACCCGGATAGTCGACGGTGTACCTGTCACGCAGCCGTGCTGGGCGTGGCAGCGCAGCTACCAGTGCCACACCATTTCGTCGGCCAACGACTGCTCGGAACTCGAAGCCAATGGCAGTTGCACCTATCAGCGCACCGAATGCCTGGACGAGGATCCTGACGGCGGCCCCTGCAAGGTCCAGGAGAAGATCTATCGCTGCCCGACGCCGTCGGGCACCTCGGCCGACGCCCAACAATATATCTGCGGCGACGACGTCTATTGCATCAACGGCGACTGCGAGCCGATCGAACGGCAGGCCTCGACCGAATTCAAGGATGCGCTGGTGGCGCTGCACTCGATCGACCAGGCCGGCAAGGAGTTCGACGAGACCAATTATCGGGTGTTTTCGGGCACACGCGAGACCTGCCACAAACCGGTATTTGGCCTCATCAACTGCTGTGCCGGCAAGGTTTCGGGATTGGTGCCGGTAGCCGCGGGCGCCGCCGCTCTGGCCGGCGGGCCGGCCGCGATCGCGGCCTTCGCCACGCCGTTCCTCGTGTTGTTCGCCTGTTCTCAGGACGAGATGAGGCTCGATATCAAGGACCGGATGGGCTTTTGCCACAATCTGGGCACCTACTGCTCATCGAGTTTCCTGGGCATCTGCAAGACCAAGCGCACGGCCTATTGCTGCTTTGAGAGCAAGCTGTCGCGAATCCTCCAGGAGCAGGGCCGGGTGCAGTTGGGAAAGCCCTGGGGGGCGCCCAAGAAGGAGCAGTGCCAGGGTTTCACGATCGAGGAGTTCGCCTCGCTCGACCTCTCGGTGATGGATTTCACCGAAATCTATTCGGACTTCCTGGATGCAGCAAAGCTTCCCGACGAAGTCCAGACGATGACGGACATTCAGTCGAAGATACAGGATTACTATGATCTCCACGGCAAATGACCCGGGGCTACCCCGGGATGCCGGGGACGAAAGCGCGATGACGGTTCTCGAGCTGTCGATCTTCGTCTGCGCCTTCCGCGCCCGCACCCCCATCCGAGCAAGCGAGATTATCGCGGTCATGCATGGCTGGTTCGGCGACATGCCCGCCGATCAGGTCGCGCTGCTGGTCCCCGGCATGGTGAGCCGTGGCTGGCTGACGCCGGTCGGCGAGGCCGTGAAGGCGAGCGAGCAGGGCCGCCGCGCTGCGCGGCCGCTCGTGGAGGGAATTATCCGGATGCTCGATCAAGGCACCCGGCTCATCGACGTAGCGCTGATGATGTCGGTGCTGCGCCTTACCAGGGGAGAATTGGATAATGGCCCTGCCGATACTTGACCCCGTCATCTTCGCCTTGGTGCTGACGCTGACAAGCCCAGGCGCACAGCCGCCGCCCGAGCCTGCGACGACGAGAAGTTCGCCGTGCCGCGCAGCGAAGGACGCCGACCCGTCCGATTGCTGCGTCCACACCCGGGCGCTCGACCCGTCCGCTGCCCGCCCTTCCGCGCCTCACTTTGCCGCTGCGCCACAGCCGCAGGAAAGGATCCCGAGCCATGTCGAAGTTCACTAGGATTTGCGCAGTGGTTCTGGCGCTGATGCCCATGGCTGTTAACGCGCAGGAGGCAGGGGCAGGCCGCGACACGATCGACGGGCAATCGCCCGACGACTTCTATTGTGGCGAGCGCCGCCTGGGGCAATGGTTCTATTGCTCGAAACCCAAGCCGCGCGAGACCCGCCCGGCGTCGCCGCGGGCGCCCGAGCCCTCGGCTGCCGAACGCATGGCCGCGATCGCGAAAGAACTTGATGAGCTCAAGGCCCGCGCGATCCTTGACCCTTCCGAAGAGAATGTCATCGCCTATGTGCGCTTCCAGCGCGAGCAGCTCGACCGGGCCTCGACTTTCGCCGATACGTGGCAGCGCGCTCTCTGGCAGCATCCCGACATCGACTACACGCTGCAACGCCCGGTTTCGACGGTCGGCAAACGAGCCTGGCTCGACAATCGCAAGGCGGATCGGGATGCCGTCCTGACGAGCCTCAGCCAGCGCTACGGGCTCTTCTATTTCTATGCGCAAAGCTGCGGCGCCTGCGAGCTCTTCGCGCCGATCCTGCGCTCGGTCGCCGACAGCCATCGGATGGCGGTCATGGCGGTTTCGATGGACGGCGGCCCAAACAAGGAATTTCCCAACTATGTCGTCGACACGGGCCAGCGTGCCCGCATGGGACTGACCGGCAACGAAACGCCGGCGCTGGTCCTGTTCGACACCCAGACGAAGCGGACGATCCCGGTCGGGTACGGCATCCTCAGCGCCGATGAGATCATGGACCGGATCTTCATGCTCACCAACACCAAGGTGGGGAGTGACTACTGATGGCACGCAAGAGTTCCGGACGGGCGCGGGCGGCGATCCGGCGCCTCTCTCATGGCGCCGCCTTATTGGCGGCATCGCATTTCGCGCTGGTGGGCGTTGCCCATGCCGATGTCGCGGGCCAGATGAACAGCTTCTTCAACGACGCGGGCGGTGCGGCCAATGTGACGGGCCCAAGCGCCTTCCAGGGCCAGTCGGCCGGCTACTATTCGATGGGCAATGTCTGGACGCGCTTCCCGCAAAAGTCGGTGTCGCCGTTCAACCTGCAGTTGCCCAGCGCCCGAGCGGGCTGCGGCGGCATCGACCTCTTTTCGGGGTCCTTCTCATTCATCAACGCCTCCGAGATCGTGGCGATGCTCAAGGCCACCGCCAACAACGCACTTGGCTTTGCCTTCAAGCTCGCGATTGATTCCGTCTCTCCGGAAATCGGCAAGGTGATGGACGAGTTCAGCCAGAAGGCGCAGCTCCTCAACCAGATGAACATCTCGAGCTGCGAGACCGCCCAGGCGCTGGTTGGCGGCATCTGGCCGCAGATGGACACCACCCGCTCGACCATCTGCGAAGCCATCGGCAACAGCCAGGGCATATTCTCGGACTGGGCCGCCTCACGGCAGGGCTGCAACAATGGCAACCAGCGCGATAACACGATCGCCGGAAACAGCGATGCGTCGATGCAGGACCAACTTGTTGGCGAGCCGCATAACTATACCTGGGAGGCCTTGAAGAAGGCAGGGAAGTTTGGAGCATTCGACCAGAGCTTTTCCGAATTCATCATGACCCTGGTCGGCACGGTAATCACGAAGCCGTCGGACGATCCGAGTGTCGGCGGCAAGGTCGTGATGATCGGCCCGGCCGAAGACGCCGTGGTGACTGCGCTTCTGGATGGTACGGCCGATGCGCCGCCGGTGAAGCTCCTCAAATGCAATGACGAGAACTGCTACGAGGTCGGCGAGCAGACGCTGTCGGTGCCAGCATCGTCCGCGTTGCGCCCCCGGATCGAAGCGCTGATCCAGTCAATGAACGACAAGATCCGCAGCGACACGCCTCTCGATGCCGCGGAAAAGCAGCTTCTGAACATCGCGACCGTGCCGATTTTCAAGATCCTGAGCGTCCAGGCTTATGCGCATTACTCGCTGTCGCCCGGCGAGATCCAGGCAATGTCAGAAATCGTCGCGGTCGACCTGCTCACTGCTATGCTCGACAATATGATGGACCGGGTCGAGCAAAGCCAGGTCCACTACCAGACCTTCGACCAGGCTACCGCGGTCCAGTGGAAGGCGCAGATCGCCGCGGCTCGCGCGAAATACGCGCAGCGCGACGTCAAGCTCAACAACAAGCTGCAGGTCACGATGCAGCTCATCAACCGCAGCATGATGCTCGAGTCCACCCTGCAGAATTCGATGACGCCGGGAATGGCCTCGGCGCTGACCTTCTCGCGCGGGCTGAGCTCGCAGGGGCTGAACTGAAGCCGGGGAGCAGGCGATGCTAGAGGTCTTCACGGTCGGTGGCGGCGAATATCTGGTCAACACCTTCAATGCTGTAGCGGCCTGGTCAGGGGGCGGGGGCTATCGCGCGCTGCTCCGGGTCGTGATGGTCATGGGCCTCATCTATTCGCTTCTCGTTGTGGCCTTCACGCTCAACTACAAAGCGTGGATGAACTGGTTTCTCCAGGCCACGGCGATCTACCTGTGCCTCATGGTGCCGACCGTCGACATCAAGGTAACAGACAGGGTAAATCCGTCGCTCGCGCCGGCGACGATCGACAACGTGCCGTTAGGTCTGGGCGTGCTGGCGAGCTTCACCACGCAGATCGGCGACTGGATGACACGCACCGCCGAGACCGTGTTCGTGATGCCCGGCGAGCTCAATTACACAACCAACGGCATGGTTTATGGCGCGAGGCTGTTCGACGCGACGCGCAACTTCGTAATCCGCGACGCCGAGTTTGCGACCAATCTCGAGAAGCATTTCAAGAACTGTGTGTTCGGCGACGTCATGCTCAACCAGAAATCGCTGACAGAACTGTCGAAGGCGCAGGACCTGTGGGCCGCGGTTGGCCCGGGCTCGGAAGCACGCTCCCAGGAATGGCTGGAAAAGGACGGCAGCGGCGCGGTCACGAGCTATATCGTGACGTGCCGCCAGGCCTATGATGGGCTTTCGGGTCAGTGGGCCAACATGATCGAGGCTAACACCCCGATCTGGGCGAAAGAGGTCTATCCCAAGCTCAGCAACGCGCTTGCCGCCGACAAGCTGAAGCATGATGTTCCTATTGTGAACCAGGCTTTCACGGGGTCGGGAAGCAGCTACGCCGACTATATGCGGCAGAACACTGCGATCAACGCATTCATGCAGGCGCGCAACTCCATGGCGGGTGGCACGGGGACGGCGGCGATCGACACGTTCGCGCAGACCCGTGCCGACGTACAGGCCCGAAACACCTACAATTCGATTGCGCAACAGGCGATGGCCTGGGTGCCTATCCTCAACATCGTTCTGACAGTCGTGTTCTTTGCGATGTTCCCGGTCATCTTCCCGCTGTTCCTCATGCCGCAAACCGGGCTGAGCGCGCTCAAGGGCTACGCTGTCGGCTTCTTCTACCTGGCTGCCTGGGGCCCGCTTTACGTGATCCTGCACATGATCTGCATGACGCGCGCCGAGACAGCGGCGACCGGCATCGCCTCGGGCGGTGTTACGCTCGGCACTTTCGCAGGCATCGGCGCCGTGAACGGTGAGACTGCGACGATCGCAGGGTTCATGCTGATGTCCGTCCCGTTCCTCGCGGCCGGACTGGCGCGTGGCGCGATGTCTATCGCCGGCCAGTCCATGTCCATGCTCGCGCCCGCACAGAACGCCGCCGAAGCCGCTGCCCTCGAACAGACGACGGGCAACTATTCCTATGGGAATGTCAGCTGGGCGAACTCGACCTCCAACATGCAGCAGAGCGACCAGTGGACCAAGGCGCCGAGCTATATGGGCGGCGCGCCGATGACGAGTTGGCGCCAGGACAATGGCGCGCTGATCAATGGCTTTGGCAACGGGCAAGAGGTCTTCGATACGGGCGGCGCTATTTCACGCCTGGCGTTTACGCCGACAATGTCCTCGGGCGCCGTCGCCGAATGGCGCGAAATGGCGAACGAGGCGCACCGTCAATCGCAGGCCTATGAAAACGCCGCAAACGACATTCTGACCTCGACCCATACTAATCGCAGCGCATTCGGAACCTCAACCGAGCGGTCGTCCGGGTGGGACTCGAGCAGCGGTCGCCAGGCCAACACTTCGATCGAACAGTTCGACCGGAGAACAGGAAGCAGTTCTCAGGGGCTGGAAGACCGATCTTCGATCGGGCAATCGCAGCGGGTTAGTGACACTCACGATCGAAGTGCGATAACGTCTGATCAAGTGGGCGGTAGGATAACCACCGGTATGGGAGGTCCGGCAGCCGCAAGTCCAAGCGGAGGTGGGCGCCGGGCGTCCGGCTTGCTGCCAGGAATTGAAGGAAGCGTAGGTAAGAGCGGATCACAACAAGATCAGCTGCAGCATTCCACGGGACAAACCAATTCCAGCGATAGCTCCAACACTGCTTCCAGTGGGGTACGCGACGAACATTCGAACGGTACCGGCGCGAGTTCCTCGGACGGTACCTACAGCCGGAGTGGCGTGTTCAGTCGCGCCTCGCAGACGTCGTCGGCTTCGGTGAGCACTGAGGACGCTCTCTCCCGCGCGCGCTCATATCAGGAGTCCGCGCGCAAGCTGGAGGAATTGTCGCAGCAGCTGTCTCGCGACGCCAGTTGGGCCGAGAGTCATGGCATGCAGCTCAGCACGAACCTGAGCCAGGACCTCGCGAACTGGTATCGCGCGCAACAAGTTGCAAATCCTGGCCTGGATGCTCCCGAAATTTGGGCGACGGATCTTTCGGAGCATCAGCGCAGCGTCCGGGATGAGATGGTCCAGCGGTGGATGTCGGAGAAGCGTGAAGCGATCTACGAGGAAATCCGTGGAAGCCTGAACGAGCCTGATCTCGTTGATGTGCACCGCACCGGCGTGTCCTCCGCAGCCGATGTCAGGGCCACCTATCATCCGCATGGTTCTGGCGGCATTCCGGCCGGGCCTAGTGCAGGCGATCCCGGCGCAGCAGCTGCTGTGATTTCGTCAGGCAAAGCTGCGCTAGACGGGGATCGCCGCGCAGCTCAGGCCGGGCGACATGCGAATGTGCAAGGCAATGTGCGCATTCAATCGGAGGTTGGCGAAGGCCAGGACAAAGGGTTCTTTCTTGACCCCGATCTAAGGAAATGAGCTTACATCCAAAACCAATATGCGAGCGCAACAGCCGCGACTGCGTAAGCAATCAAATATGCAACCATTCCCGCCTTGGACACGTTGCCGCGCTCGTCAGTCGCCGCCTCGATGTACCGCACGGGATCATCGTACTTTACAGTGACGATCGGTCCGCCGGAGAGGTCCTTCGTCTGATTATACGTGTCCAGGTCGAACATACAAAATCCGCAACCTCCGCTGCAAATATGAGCCAATTTCTTACTGGAATTTGGATTTCTTCACAAGCCTGCGGGCGGGCAATCTAATGTTCCCGAAAAGAGAGTCCGCCGAAAGTCCTCGGCATGCGGACCTCGACCTGTCGAGCAACCTGGCATTTATGTTTTCGTGGCTCCTCGTTTCAGCGTTAGGGCTGCTGCCGCTGTTCGACGAAACGCTCCCACGTGATCCCACACCTTCCGCGTCTGCACTGATCGTCTTTTTCGTCGCCGTTGGATCGGCCGCCGTGCTCAGGCGGCACTACAGCTGGGTCGGCGTCGTCATGCACGTCTTCAGCCAGATTTTCATGTGGCTGTCCGTGTTTTGCGTGTCGCTCGCGGGCGTCCTTTATGCGGCCGGATAGAGGCAGGGCACAGGTCTTGAATCCACGGAAACCGAAACACATTTTTCGGATCGTGGGCCGGGCTTGTCGCGCTGAACGACAGGCCGGCACACCGGGCGTGCTCGGTGTTGCGGTTCGCTATAAGCCTCTCGCTGCGCCAGCGCGATCTGTCGTCTTCATCGATGGAGAGAGCTATGGATTCATTGTTCAATCGGACGATGCCTTCGCAGCGCAGGGCAAGCCCCATCGACCGGGGCTTCGATGCCGGCCTGCGAAACCACATGATCGGCATCTATCGCAACATGGCGCTTGGTCTTGCCCTTACTGGTCTGGTCGCGTTTGGCATCGCGTCCACGCCGGCCTTGTACGAGCCCATCTTCGGCACGCCGCTAAAGTGGGTGGCGATCTTTGCGCCTCTGGCCTTCGTACTTCTGCTATCGTTCGGCCTACACCAGATGTCGGCCGCCATGGCCCGGACAGCCTATTTCGTCTTCGCCGGCGTCATGGGCATCTCGATGGCCAGCATCTTCCTCATGTTCACGGGCGAGAGCATTGCGCTTGCCTTCTTTACGGCCGCGGCGGTGTTCGCGGCGATGAGCCTCTGGGGCTATACCACCGGCGCTGACCTGTCGCGTTGGGCCCCGATCCTGATGGTGGGTCTGCTCGCTGTCGTGGCGGCCAGCATCGTCAATCTGTTTCTGGGATCCTCGACGCTTCAGATGCTGTTTTCGATCGCGGGCATCGTGGTGTTCACCGGCCTGACGGCCTGGGATACGCAGCGTCTCAGGAACGAGTATTACGCCTATGCCGGGCAGGAAGAGGCAAGCAAACTCGCCATCGTTGGTGCACTCTCGCTCTACCTCAACCTGATCAACCTGTTCCAGTTGCTGCTGACCTTCATGGGTCAGCGGCGCGAGTAAGGGAGGACGGCATGCACGATACCTCGCTCTGGCGCGGCGTCCCGCTGGTGGCGCAAAACTGGAAATGGATGATGGTTCGCGGTGTCCTGGGTCTGGCGCTGGGCATAGCGGCGCTGCTGTTCCCTGCGGGCGCACTCTTTGCCTTCACGATGCTGTTTGCCGCTTTTGCTGGCGTCGACGGCATCGCTTCGCTGATTGCCGGGATACAGGGCGCCGCGCACAAGGAGGACCGGTGGATCGCCTTGGTCCTGCGCGGCGTGCTCGGACTTGTAGCAGCCGGCCTCTTCGTAGCCTTGCCGCTGGAATTCACCGTCAGCTACGCGTTGGCGACACTGGTTCTGGTTGCGGTCTGGGCGATAGCGGTCGGCTTGCTCGAGATCGTCGCGGCGGTTCGACTGCGCAAGGAAGTCCGAGGGGAAGTGCTCCTTGCCCTTTCCGGCGCGATCACCGTCGGGCTAGGCGTCGCGATACTGGTCCTGCTCTATCTGCAGCCGATCGCCTCGATCCTGTCCGTCGCATGGCTTATCGGCGCCTGGGCCTTGCTCGGGGGCGGGCTATTGATCAGCCTTGCCTGGCGGCTGCGGGCTTCGGGACAGGGCAACAAGGGACCTGATCCAGAGGCGGTGGCGGCGTAAAAGGAAGCGTGCGGCGACCCAAGTCGAAACTTGGGTTCGCCGCATCGATCCCTAGGGTGGCGCCGCAGGCGCCTTAGACCATCGCGGCTTCGATATAGAGAACGGCATCCCTTACCGTCACGATCTTCTCGGCATCATCGTCCGGTATCTGGACGTCGAAGCCTTCCTCGATCGCCATTACGAGTTCGACGACATCCAGACTGTCCGCACCCAGATCCTCCATGAAGCGGGATTCCGGCCTCACCTTGTCGGGGTCGACACCCAGTTGCTGGGCAACCACGTTTGCAACGCGCGTAGCAGTATCAGTCATGTCTTTGCCCCCGGGCCATGCTGGCGGATGCCGCATGGCATTCTCTGGACCTTCCTAGACGAACGAGCCCCAAACGTCACGCAGAGTCGCGGAAACTGGGCGGCTTCGAGAGGGCAAGCCACTCGCGAAGCCAAGGCCCGTTCTTCAGAGATTTGCGTCAGCATGTGGCGATGAGGGCACCGTCGGCATCGCGGCGGCAACTGTGACCCAGAACGATCAATTTCCCGCCGCGACGCGCGGTTGGTCCAGTGCCGGCGAAGCGATGTTGGCTTGGCCGCTCCCGATCAGATCGGCCGTCGGCATGCGATTATCGAGCACGAACGCCTGGATGACGGGCCATCGCGGACCGAACCACGCCTCGCCGGTTTCGATACCGATTGCGGCATCGCCTTTCAGGGTCGCCGAGCAGATGAAGGTTTCGGGCGGCAGGAACTCGCGCTCCATCGTGGAGAAGAAAGCGCGCACGGCGGGCATGGTCGGTTCGCGGGCGTTACCGGCGACGACGATCCCGAGCCGATTGGTGCGCAGGCGCACGAGCGTTCCTACAGGATAGATGCCAATGCTGGAAATGAAGGCATCGAGCACGTCGGGATCGAAATGGCCCTCCCATTCGAGCATTTTCGCCGAGGCATCGGACGGCGTCCAAGGGTCCTTGTAGGGGCGCCGGGAGGTTACCGCATCATAGACGTCGCACACCGCGCCCATGCGTGCATGAAGTGAGAGCTGCTCCGCGGTCAGGCCGAACGGGTAGCCGGTGCCGTCGACGCGTTCGTGATGGTGCAGACAGACATCGAGGGCGATGGGTGAGATGCCCTCGGTCATCAGCAGAAGCTCGTGCCCTTTTTGCGGATGCGCGCGGATGATCTCGAATTCGTCACTGTTCAGCGAGCCCGGCTTGTCGAGGACAGTGCCCGGAACGGACATCTTGCCGATGTCATGCATCAGGCCGGCTATGCCCAGGTCGCGCGTCAGGCTTTCCGCCAGTCCAAGTTGACGGCCAAGATTGATCATCAGCGCGCAGACCGCGACCGAATGGAGATAGGTATACTCGTTCTTGCGCTTAAGGCGGGTCACCTTGATCATGGCTGCAGCATCCCGGATCACCGATTCCGCGATCTCATCGACGATGGGTTCGACGTCGCGTAGCGCCACCGCCTTGCCCATGCGCGCCTCGCCGAACATCCGCATGATCACCCGCTTCGACCGTTGGATCGCTTCGGTGGCGCGCTGTACCTCGTCGACATCGACAATTAGCCGTCGGGGCGAGGGCGAAGGCGCGGGGAAGGAGCGCCAGTGACGCGCGGCTTCCATCCGTTTCGCGGGGGCGGGCGGCGGCGTGAGAGGGGCGGGGGGCGTTGGCGCGGTGACGCAGATCGGAGCGGCGCCTTTCTCGTCGTCGATGAAGACGGCCTTCACGCCCGACGCCCGGATTTCGCTGATATCGGCCTGGGTCAGCACAAATTTTGTGCGCCAGAAGGGGTGGAGGAGCCAAAAGCCTTCGAATCCGACCAGATACATTCCAGCTTCAATCTGATCGATGGCAATCCGGCGCTTGATGATACCTCCCCGCGAGACTTGCCCCGTGCGCGGCTAAATTCCGGTTAACTTGTCGCAGGTGGGCTCAGATTGGCGCCTTCGCGGGACCACTTGGCGCCTCGGCGCGCAAGGGCGCCTGGGTCATCGTTTCGCGCACCCGCTGGGCGAGCATCTCCATTTCAAAAGGCTTGGTGATCAGACCCATGCCTGGCTCGAGAAAGCCGGCGGCCTGCGTCGCCGTCTCCGCATAGCCCGTCATGAACAGGATCGGGAGATCGGGGCGGCAGGTCCGGCCCGCTTGGGCGACCAGGCGCCCGTTCATCCCGGGAAGCCCTATGTCGGTGAGAAGCAGGTTGATGACCTGCGACGAGTTGAGGATGTCCACGCCTTCGGGTCCATCCGCTGCCTGGAGCACATGATAGCCCAGCTCTCTAAGCTGATCGACCACCAAAGTCCGCACGGTCGCTTCATCTTCCACCACGAGCACCACTTCGCCCACTTCCGCGACAGCTGTCAGGCAGGGTCCATCGGGCGCCGTCTCCGGTTCGAGCGCGGCGGCATGATAGGGGAGATAGAGGTGGAATGTCGTTCCGTCGCCCGGGGCGCTGTCGATGGCGGCATGGCCTTCGGATTGCCTTGCAAAGCCGTAGACCATGGAGAGGCCGAGACCCGTGCCCTGGCCCATGGCCTTGGTGGTGAAAAACGGTTCAAAGGCGCGCCGGACGGTTTCCGCGTCCATGCCGACCCCGGTGTCGGTAACCGCCAATCCGACATATCGCCCGGGCTTTGCGCCCTGTTCGGACAGGGGGGCCTCGAAGCTCACGTTGCGGGTCGCGATGGTCAGCGTTCCGCCGGCGGGCATCGCATCTCGCGCGTTGATCACGAGATTGAGCAGCGCATTTTCCAGTTGGTTGGGATCGCATTTCGCGGTCCACAGATCGGACGCCAGCGAGAGACGCAGCGAGATGCCCGCATCGAGCGTGCGGCGAACCATGTCTTCGAGTGAGTGGATAAGGCTGTTGATCGCGACTGGCTTGGGATCGAGGGGCTGACGACGGGAGAAGGCGAGCAGGCGATGGGTCAGCGCCGCAGCGCGGGCCGAAGCGTCGGACGCCATTGTGATCAGGCGGTCCATGTCACCCAGTCGGTTCTGGGCAATCCTGCGCCGCATGATGTCGAGACTGCCGCTGATGCCTTGCAGCAGATTGTTGAAGTCATGGGCGATGCCGCCGGTCAACTGTCCGACCGCTTCCATTTTCTGCGCCTGGCGCAGGGCTTCTTCGGCTTCGCCCAGCGCTTTCGCGCCTTCGACTTCGGCCGTTATGTCACGGCCGAAGCCATAGAATTTCCCGGCATCCGGAACGGTCGTCCACTGGATCAGGCGATTGGCACCGTCGCGGGCAAGGAGGACAGTGCGATATTCCTCGAGCGGGATCCCGGAGGCCAGCCTGTCGATCTGCTTGGCCCATGCCATGTCGTCGCCCACGATGAACTCGGCGCTGCGCTTGCCGACGGATTCCTCTCGCGTCCAGCCCAGCACTTTCGTCCAGGTCGGATTGACGTCGACGATGATGCCTTGCCGATCGGTGACGAGCTTGAGCACGGGCGAGAGTGCCCAGATCCTCTCCCGGTCGCGCACAACCTCCCGTTCGGCGGTCACGTCGCGGCCGACCGCGTGGATACGGTCGGCGGCGGGGACCGCCGTCCAGGCCAGAAGGTGATAGTCACCGCTCCGCGCCCGGTAACGGTTCTCGAACGACAGGGTATCTGTCCCGCGCGCCAGCTTTGCGACCTGGGCGGCGGTCGCCGCGACGTCCTGAGGATGAATGAACTCGGCAAGCGGCCGTCCGACCATCTCATCCTCGCTCCATCCCAGCATGGTGGTGGCGCTCGGGTTGATGGCCGTGATCACACCGTCGAAGGTGCATACCAGCATCAGGTCGCGTGAGAGCGACCATAGCCTGTCGCGATCGGCCGCAAGCTCAATGAGCTTTTGCTGGTTGCAGTCTATCGTGCTCCCGACCCATCGCTCAATGGCGCCGTCCGCATCGCGGATCGGGGTGCCGCGCACCTGGTGCCAAATCCAGGCGCCGTCGTGGCGCTGAATGCGAAACTCGGCATCATAGACCGCGCCGGAGCCGAGCGCCTGCTTCCAGCATTGCGCCGCGCCCGCGCGATCATTGGGATGGACGATCGAGAGCCACTTGTCCCCGAGCAGATCGTCCGATGTGCGTCCGGTATAGGACAAGAGCGGGTCATTGAACCAATCGGCGGCGCCGGCGGGCGTCGCGGTCCAGACATGGCCGGGCAGAGCCTGGGCTGCCGCGCGAAACTGGACCTCGGCGAGCAAAGGCGGAAACGGAGCCTCAGGCACGCTCTACACCCCCGCTTGATGTGAGTCGCACCGTCGTGGCCCCCCGTTTGTGTTTCGTAAACTCCAGATCGCGCTCCGACGAACAGGCGTGCCGGAAGCTCATTATTCGGTTCGGATGCCCCCAGACGGGCTGGTGGGCAGCTATGTTCAAGCTGAAGCGCCAGGGGGATCGGCGGTGAAAAAGTGCTGGATCACCTCCCGCGCCAGGCGGGCGGGACGCAGGGTGGCCGCATCGATGCAGCACCAGCTCGACTTCACTTCGGCGAGCACCTCTTCGCCTCGACGGATCACCGTATCGTAGAAGGCGCGGGCGCCCTGAACCTTTTCCAGCAGGACCGTGGCGATGACGCGGTCGTCGAGAAAGGTCGGACGCCGATAGGTGATCTCATGCTTGAGCGCGACCCAGAGATGGGCCGCGACGGCCTCCCTGGGTGCGAGCGAGCGCCAGTGATCGAGTACGGCATCCTGTACCCATTTGAGGTAGCTGGCATTGTTGACATGACCCATGAAGTCGATGTCGGAGGGATCGATGCCGATCTCGAAAGCGTGGGGAATCGCGGTGGTCATGGTCCTTGTCATAGCACAAGCAGGCTGGAAGGCCGTTCCCTTATCGAGACGTTGGTGATCAAGCGTCGGCGGCGCGAAGTTCGACGCGCGGCCCGGCATTGCGGACAGAGAGATCGACGGCATCCTCGAACTGCACGAAATTCTCGGCGAACAGGCGGGCCAGCTTGGCCGCGGTTGCGTCATAGGCAGCCTTGTCCGCCCATGTTTCGCGCGGATCGAGGATGGTGTCGTCGACATCGGGCGCGGCGACGGGAACCTGAAACCGAAATATCGGGTCGATCCGGCAGGTGACGCCGTCGAGATTGCCGTCGAGCGCGGCATTGAGAAGAGCACGGGTCACCTTGATCGGCATGCGTTTTCCGGTGCCGAAGCTCCCGCCGGTCCAGCCCGTATTGACGAGCCAGCATTTGACGTCACCTCGCGCGATGCGATCCTTGAGCAGATTGCCGTAGACGGACGGATGACGCGGCATGAACGGCGCGCCGAAGCAGGTGGAAAAGGTTGCGGTGGGTTCGGTCACGCCGATCTCGGTGCCTGCCACGCGCGCCGTGTAGCCCGAGAGGAAATGATACATGGCCTGCTCGGGCGTCAGCCGCGCGATTGGAGGCAGGACGCCGTAGGCATCGGCTGTCAGGAAGATGATGTTGCGAGGAACAGGCCCGAGATTGTCGGCCGACGCGTTGGGAATGAATTCGATCGGATAGGAGGCCCGGCTGTTTTCGGCGAGACTGTCATCATCCAGGTCGATGATCCGCGTTTCGGGATCGATCACCACATTTTCGAGGATCGTGCCGAAGCGGCGGGTGGTGGCGTAGATCTCGGGCTCCGCCTCGGCCGACAGACGGATCACCTTGGCATAGCAGCCGCCCTCGAAGTTGAAGATGGCGCTGTCCGACCAGCCATGCTCGTCGTCGCCGATCAGCGTGCGGCTCGCATCGGCCGACAAGGTCGTCTTGCCGGTCCCCGAAAGGCCGAAGAAAACGGCTGTGTCGCCCTCAGGGCCCATGTTGGCCGAGCAATGCATCGGCATCACGCCCTTTTCGGGCAGCAGGTAATTGAGGAGACTGAAGACGGACTTCTTCATCTCGCCGGCATAGGCCGTACCGCCGATCAGAATGAGCTTCTGCGCGAAATTGACCGCGATCACGGTTTCGCTTCGGCAGCCATGGCGTTCAGGATCGGCCCGGAAGCTCGGCAGGTCGATGATCGTATATTCAGGCACGAACGTCGCGAGCTCATCGGTGCTGGGACGAACCAGCAGGGTCCGAACAAAAAGACTGTGCCAGGCGAGCTCGGTGTAGACCCGTACCGCAATGCGATGCTCGCTCTGCGAGCCCCCGAAGAGATCCTGAAGAAAGACGGTGTCCTTGGCGCCCAGCGCGTCCAGGAAGTCTTGCTTGAGCGCCGCGAAATGCTCGGGCGACATGGCGACATTGGTCTTGCCCCACCAGATCGCCGCCTCGGTCTCGGCGTCCTGGACGATGAACTTGTCCTGCGCCGAACGACCCGTATGCTTGCCCGTCGCGACGACGAAGGCCCCGTCGCGCGAAAGCACGCCCTCTTCCCGGCGCAGCGCATGCTCGATCAGGGGCGCAGTGCCCAGATTGCGATGCAGCGTGCTGGCAGCGTCAGGCGCGAAAGCGATGGGAGAGTCTTGGGAGGCCAATGGTCGATCCTTGAGAGTCGGTTTCTCAAGCCTTATCACACATGACCTGTGATTGATAAGATTGCAATTTGATGTTTCATACGTCATGAGGGTGCATGATCACTTCGCAACAGATGCGTGCGGCTCGCGCCCTTCTCGGGATTGACCAGCGCCAACTCGCCCAGCTCGCGCAGCTTTCGCTGCCGACCATCCAGCGCATGGAAGCCTCGGAGGGGCAAGTTCGCGGCGTGGTCGACACCTTGGTAAAAGTGATCGGCGCGCTTGAAAGCGCTGGCATTGAACTGCTCGGCGAGAACGCGCCGAGCAGCGGGGTGGGACGCGGCGTGCGCCTGCGCGAGACGAAGTCCGGTCGCTCCGCCGGCACCGTGCCATCGCTGTTGTACGACCAGGAAGAGGCCGGCGCGACGCCGCCGCAGTGACCCAAGGGATGATGATGAGCAGTTCGGACGATTATGTGTATGACGAAGCATCCGGCGAATGGATCAGCCCGCAGGATGCGAAGGCCCGCGCGGTAGACCCGGGCGATGCGGTCGAAGTGCGCGATGCCGTGGGCAATGTCCTTGCCGATGGCGACAGCGTCACCTTGATCAAGGACCTTACCGTCAAGGGCGCCAACCAGACGCTCAAGCGCGGCACGCTCATCAAGTCCATTCGCTTGACCGGCGACGCCCAGGAAATCGATTGCCGCTACGAGGGCATCAAGGGCCTCGTTCTGCGCGCCGAATTCGTCCGCAAGCGCTGAGCCGGCCTGACGCCAAGATAGAGGAAACCTGTTGGAAGTCATCTCGATCGTCCTGCTTTTGCTGCTCGCGGTGATCCTGAGCGGTATTTTGTCCCGAATGCTGCCCCTGCCCTTGCCCCGGCCGCTGTTTCAGATTGGACTTGGCGCGCTCATCGGGCTGGCCGCGGACTGGCGGGTCACGCTCGATCCCGAGATCTTCTTCCTCCTCTTCCTGCCGCCGCTGCTCTTCCTGGATGGCTGGCGCATCCCGCGCGAGGAACTGTTCAAGGACGGCAAGACGATCGTCGAACTGGCCCTGGGCCTCGTGGTGGCGACGGTCGTGGGGATGGGCTTCTTCATCCACTGGATGATCCCGGCCATGCCGCTTGCCGTCGCCTTCGCGCTCGCGGCGGTCGTCTCGCCCACGGACCCAATCGCCGTTTCGGCGATTGCGCAGCGTGTCCCCATTCCCAAGCGGATGATGCATATCCTGGAAGGGGAATCGCTGCTCAACGACGCCTCGGGCCTCGTCTGCCTGCGCTTTGCCATCGCAGCCACGCTGACCGGCGCCTTTTCGCTCCACCAGGCCGCCATCAACTTCGTGTGGGTCGCGCTGGGCGGGCTGGCCGTCGGTGCGGGCCTCACCTGGCTCGTCTCGCACGCCAAGAACTGGGTATCGCGGCGCTATGGCGAGGAGGGCGGGGCGCAGATCCTCATCAGCCTGCTCCTGCCTTTCGGCTCCTATCTGGTTGCCGAACATCTGCACTGTTCGGGCATCCTGGCCGCGGTGGCCGCAGGCCTTACGATGGGTTTCGTAGAAGGAAGCGGCGAACTTGCCGCCTCGACGCGCATCCGCCGCAACACGGTGTGGGACGTCATCCAGTTCACCGCCAATGGCGTCATCTTCGTCCTGCTCGGTGAACAGCTCCCGGCCATTCTCGCAGGCGCGGCGGAGACGGTGCGCCTTACCGGTCACCATGAACCCTGGTGGCTCGGGGTCTATGTGCTTGCGATCAATCTTGGACTGGCCGCCTTGCGCTTCCTTTGGGTCTGGCTGTCGTTCCGCTTGAGCTTCTTCCGGCAGGGCGACGGACAATCGACCCCGAACTGGCGCATAGTCGCAGCGATGTCCTTTGCCGGCGTGCGCGGCGCTATCACGCTTGCGGGCGTGCTCACGCTCCCGCTCGTGCTCAGCGATGGGTCACCCTTCCCGGGGCGCGACCTCGCCATTTTCCTGGCGATGGGCGTCATCATAGTCTCGCTCCTCGTCGCGAGCCTTGGCCTTCCCGTCCTGCTGCGGGGCCTGCTCATGCCGCCCGAGCATGACCAGCAGAGCGCCGAAGATGCCGCGCGCGTCAAAGCGGCTGAAGCGGCTATTGCCCGGATCGAGGAGGTCCAGCACGAACTGGCCGAGGGCCGCGCGGATGCCGATCTTTTTGTGTCAGCTGCGGCGCGGATCATGGACGGTTACCGCGAGCGGATCGAAAGCCGGGTGGGGACACGCGAGGAAAATGCCGAGATGCGGCGAGGGGAGGCGATCGAGCGGCGCCTGCGCATCGCCGCGCTCAAAGCGGAACGGAGCCAGATCTTTCGCATGGTCCGCAAACGGGAACTCGGCAGCGAGCTTGCGCGCAAGCTCATTCGGGAGCTTGATCTCGCAGAAGCCCGCCATGCGGCCCAGCTCGGCTGACGGCGTGGACACAGGCAAGCACGGAGCCGGAAACAGAAAAGAAGGGAGCGGGCCATGGACGAGGCCGACCGGGAATGCAGGGTCGACGAAGCGCTGCGCCTGCTGGAGCGCGCGCTGGCCCTGGTCGACGGCGTCAACGAGGATGCGGCGATGCACGTCCAGATCGCGATCGACCGCCTCAT
Source organism: Sphingomonas sp. LH128 (assembly GCF_000293195.2). NCBI lineage: Bacteria > Pseudomonadati > Pseudomonadota > Alphaproteobacteria > Sphingomonadales > Sphingomonadaceae > Sphingomonas > Sphingomonas sp. LH128. The sequence goes on along the minus strand of NZ_ALVC01000140.1, from coordinate 73,360 downwards.
GCCGCAGCCGGGACAGTCCCAGGTTGCGCCCGATGATTGGGACCTGATCAGCTTGCTCCCGCATCTCACCAGCCGCGTCTACTGCCTGCATCGCCATAATGGACTGGCCATCGGAACGGTGGCGACACGGCTTGGCTTGTCCCTGGACGAGGTCGTCAAACAGATACGTTGCGCCGAGGCTTTCCTGACGGGCCACGCGATCCAGTGATCGCCGCCGCCGAGGACGCTCGTCCATAGGCGCGGGCGCAAGCGTCACAGTTCGTCGAAAATCAGAAAGAATTCTGCGCTTTTGCCGCCTCGTCTGTGAACCATGGCCCCCTGCCGCCGTTCATAGGGAAACGGGGCATATGTGTTGCTGTATTACCGAGGATTGCATGATGGCCGATAGGCAACATGTTTTGGTTGTCGATGACGAGCCGGTGCTCCGGATGATCCTTGTCGATCTCCTGGAGGGCGAGGGATATGCGGTCGAGGAGGCTTCCAACGCCGCCGAAGCTCTTGAAGTCCTGCAGGCGCTGCCCTCGATCCGGATTGTCGTCACCGATATCCAGATGCCCGGATCGATGGATGGCTTGCGCCTGGCGCGCTATATTCGCGATGCCTATCCTCCCATCGCCCTTATCGTTTCCTCAGGCGCCGTTCGGCCCGAGCAAGGCGCGTTGCCCGACGATGCTGTCTTTCTCTCGAAGCCGGTCGACCATCGCGAATTGCTCCGCGTGATTGAGGACCGCGTCTCGGCCGCCTGAAAAGGCAGCCGCGGAGCGGCAAGCCTCCATCAGGGGCGCCTTAGAAAAGCATCAGAGCGGCCGCGAGGATGAGGGATCCTGCGACAATGGCGCCCGCGATCCACCGCCCGGCCGCGGCGATCTCCGTGCCCCCACGCTGCGGAGGGATGAATTGATCGCGCTCCAGCCGCTCGATGATCAGCCTCAGCAGCCGCGGGCCATCCTGCCCGATACTTGTGATCTCAAGCAGCAGACCTTGGAGTACCGGGGTCCAGGCAGCAGGATCGAGGCGCGAGGCAACGATGCGCACTGCAGCCTGCCGCAGGGCAAGGGTCAGGTCGAAGCCGGGGGCGATGTTGGCGAGGACGCCATCGAGCGTCACCAGTGCCTTGAAGATGAGGAGCAGGTCGGGCGGGACGGTCAGCCGCTCCTGCCGCATGAGCGCGAAAAAATCGTTGACCAGGGTGGCGAGCACCAGGCGCGTGCCGCCATGGCGGGCGACAAGCTGTTCGGCCGCCAGAAGGAGCCGCTCGCGAGGCGGGCTCTCACCGGCGGACCACAGGGTGAGCGTCTCCGCCAGGGCCTGCGGATCCCCGATATTGATGGCCTGGACGAAGCGCAAAAGCTCTTCCCGGCGCCGGGGGCTGACATGGCCGATGAGGCCTAGATCCAGCAAGGCGAGGCGGTTTCCGGGCAAGCACAGGAGATTGCCGGGGTGGGGATCGGCATGGAACCGCCCGGTGAGAAGGACCGTGTCGAGCACGACCTGGGCGCCGAGCGATGCGATCGCGTGGGGATCGATGTCCGCCTGGACGAGGGCCTCTGCCGAGCGCGGCGCGACCCCTTCGACATAATCCATGGCGAGGAGCGTTTCCGACGTCCATTCCCAGTGGATCCCGGGAATGACGACCTGCGCGTTGCCGACGAGGTCGGCGCGCAAGCGGTCGGCATTGCGGGCCTCGTTGGTGAAGTCGAGTTCTTCCAGGATTGCGGAAGCGAGCTGTTGGACGAGCGCGGTGGGCGCAAAGCGCCGGATTTCCGCACTGGCCCGCTCGAGTACCGCCGCGAACTGGGCGATGAGGCGCAGATCCGCTTCCATGCGCGGACGGATGCCGGGCCGCCGGACCTTGAGGACGATGGCGCGACCATCGTGCAGGTGGGCGCGGTGGACCTGCGCCATCGAAGCGGCGGCCAGCGGCTCGGGATCGAACGCGGCGAACGCCTTGCCGACAGGTTCTCCCAAAGCCTCCTCGATGGCGGGCCGCACCATTTCGAACGGGAGCGTCGCCGCCTGGCTGTGAAGCCGCTCCAATTCGGTGATCCAGTCGGGAGGAAGAAGATCGCTGCGCGTGGCGAGAATTTGTCCGAGCTTGACGAAGGTGGGACCCAATTCCTCCAGCGCCAGGCGCGTGCGTGCGGGCAGCGCCGCTGCCTCGCCCGCAAGAAGATCTTTGGCGCCCAGGCCGAGCCGGTCGATCGCCGTGTCGAGGCCATAGCGCGCCAGGACCCCGGTGACCTCACCAAGACGCTCCCGGTCCCGGGCCGCTACCATCAAGCTTTTCAACATGGCCCCAGAGATAGGCGCTGCGCACCAGAAACGAAGGGGCGACGTTTTCGCGACCGGCGCGGTGCGCCGGCAGGAACGTAGGAAGCAAGGGCGTGTTTCGTGAGAGCCATCCCGCGCGTCGTGCAGGGCTGCGCCTTGCTACGCAAAGGATCCTGATGAAGATCGCCATTCATGCCCAGCTCGACTATCGGTTCGACCGGCCGACAGACGTCCTCCTGCAGCTCGAAGCCGCGGCGATCCCCGAGCAATCGATCGAGGAAGCGCACATCGACCTGTCGGAGACGGATCATTTCGCGCGTGTCGCGGCGCACGATATGATCGGGGAGCGGATCTGGGTGCGCGTCGGCAGCGAGCTGCGCGTCGACTACCATGCGACGGTTTCGATCAACCGGATCCTCGACGATTGCCTGTCGCTGCCAGCGATCCCGCCCCACCAGCTGCCGGGCGAAACCGTGCAATATCTGATGCCCTCGCGCTATTGTCCGTCCGACCAGTTCCAGTCCTTCGTCTGCGCTGAATTCGATAGTCTGGAGGGCGGCCAGAAAGTCATTGCCATGCGCGATTGGGTCCATGGCCACCTCAGCTATGTGCCGGGCGCCAGTACGTCGGACACGACCGCCGCCGACACCTTCATTCGCCGGCAGGGTATCTGCCGCGACTATGCCCATGTTCTGATCACCCTGGTGCGGGCCGCGGGTATCCCGGCGCGTATCGCCAGCGTCTATGCGCTCGGCGTCGAGCCCCAGGATTTTCACGCGGTGGCGGAAGTGTTCCTGGGCGGCGAATGGCATCTGGTCGATGCAACCGGCATGGCGCAGGAAGCCGCAATGGCCAAGATCGGCGTGGGCCGGGATGCAGCCGACGTCGCGTTCCTCACCGCTTATGGCCGCGCTGTCCTGAACAGCCAGACCGTCGAAGTCGCCGCCGCGTCCTGACCGCCCGACAAGGCCAATTCTGCGCGGAAAGGGCGCCCTTCACCGATCCTTTACACAGCTGGCGCAGACATGGCCGTACGGGGGGGCGACATGTGAACCATGCGGCCGGCAAGAGCGATGAAAGACAGTTTCCGCGTGAGGCGATTGCGGCCACGGCCGTCTGCCGAACATTCCGCAGCAAGATCGCCGGGCACGTCTCCAACCTGTCGCGGGGCGGCTGCTGCCTGGTGACCAGGGGCCAGCGGGTCGCTCCCGCACAAATGGTAACCCTTCGCCTGGAAGGCCTGGATGGTATTCCTGCGACAGTACGCTGGGTCGCCGGCGACGAGGCGGGATTATCCTTCGACTGGCCGCTCTACGAACCGCTACGCGATCATATCGTAGCGCTGCGCGGCAAGGTTTCGGCGGAAGAAAAGCCGGCATGAAGACATTTCTGTTCCTGGCCGCGATCGTCGGCGCGGGCTATGCCGGAATGGCGGGGACCGGTTCGAGCGCGGAAACGCTGGGGGCGCGCTGGCTCTCCTTCCACGAAAGCTCGGTCCGCTTGCTCCCCTGACGATGGCCGCCCGTCCCGCGGCGTCTCGCCACAATGCGAGGCGAGGAAAGTCTGCAGGAGGGGGCGCTCGATATATGGTCAGTGAAGCGTTTCTTTGGCAGGCAGGCCGAAGAGGAGGCGCCACATTTCCTGAAGCGCCATCCAGCAGGCCGCGGCATGGCGCGCGCGCTCACCGAGCGAAGCAGCAGCAGCGGCGGCACGGTCTTCAGCCTGAGCGAGCGCGAGCAGAGCCCTGGCAGCATGGTACTGCCCAAGATCGGTATCGACATGTTCGTTCTTCATCGCGGTGTTCCCCGCCCCGGGCGGCTGCGGCCCGGACGAGAGAAATGTTATTACGCTGTCGAATGCTACGGTAAAGCGCTATAGCGGTGCATGGCCCAGGAAGATCTCGACGCTTTGGCCGCGGTGGTCCAGGACCTCAGGCGCGATCTCATCCGGCTGCAGGGCGCCTTCGCCCGCGATGCGCTCCTGTCGGGCCGCCATAGTCCCGATAGCCTTGGCGATCTTGTTGAGGAATGCGGCCATCTGGTCCCGGGCTATGAGGGATCCATGACGGAAGGGTTCGTGGAGGCGATCCGCAACTGCGGCATCGAGGGGGCACCGTTCACGGTCATTTCGGGCGGCAAGGACGGCTGAAAGGGGCCCGTCCCCTCAAAGAACGGTCAGGGGTTATCGGCGAAGCGGCGAGCGCTCCGCAAGGTCGTTGCGAATGGTGGTCGCTGCGACTCCCCCTTCGCCCATTGCATGGCTGATCTGGTCGAGCCCCAGGACGACGTCGCCGGCCGCATAGAGGCCCGGCACGCTGGTGCGCTGGTGGCTGTCCACCACCAGGCAGCCATCGTCCGTTGCTTTGGCGCCGAGATCGACCGCCAGCTCAGAATGGATCGTCGATCCAAGCGCAGGATAGAGGCTCGCGAAAGTCTGCGTGCCGGCGGGCGTCGCGACCTCGATGGCGTTCTCCCCGATCGCGAAGCTGGCGCAGGGCCCGTCCACGACCGCGATTCCGGCATCGCGCAGCGCCATTCTCTGCTCGTCGGACAGATCATGCGCGCCGGCCGGAGCGACCAGAGACAGGTCGCGGGAATAGCTGCGCAGGAAGATCGCCTCCTTCACCCCGCGCTCGCCAGTCCCCAGAACGCAGACGCGCTGATCGGTCACTTCAAAGCCGTCGCAGATCGGACAGTAACGCAGCAATCCCTGCTCGAGCGCCCGGGCGTGCATCGCCTCATCCATTGGGGGCCGATGGTTCGAAACGCCGGTGGCCAGCAGCACGGTCCGGCTCCTGAACGCGTTCCTTTCGCCACGGGCCACGAAATCGTCTCCGGCCCGCTCCAGCCGCGCGATCGAGGTCTGGGCGAGCGTCGCGCCATAGCGAAGAGCCTGCTCGCGCATGCGAGCAAGGAGGTCCGCCCCGGCAATACCCTCGGGAAAGCCGGCGTGATTACGGGTGAGGGGGATGAGGCCGGCCCGGCTGGCGCCCGCGTCGGCGACCGCGACCCGCAAATGGAAGCGGGCGAGATAGATCGCCGCCGTGAGGCCCGCAGGCCCACCTCCGATCACCAGACAATCCAGATCATCAGGTTCTGCGCGGCTGCCTCGCAAGGCGTCAGGATCGGGCTTGTGGCCAGCAGACTGCATGCAAATACCCCAGGGGAAGGAAACGCCCGATCCTGTACCGGCGATCCGCATGCCCGCTATAGGGGGATGGGTTGCGCAGGCCAACCATTCGTCCGCGGACCAGACCCGTCGCGGCGGCCAAGGCTTGCAAGTTCTTGCACCCGCGCCGCGCATGTACGAAGATGGAAGCCACCGGAAATAGCGGACGGAGTTGGTGCGGAACGAATGAGCGTGCTTCAGCGAAACAATGTGACCGTCTCTGGCAGCGGCCGTCGCACGATTGTATTTGCCCATGGCTTCGGGTGCGACCAACAGGCCTGGAAGGACGTCATTCCCGCCTTTTCGACCGAGTATCGGACGGTCGCCTTCGATCATGTCGGCGCGGGCCAGTCGGACCTTTCCGCCTTCGATCCGGAAAAATATGGCAGCCTGCACGGCTACAAGCGCGACATTCTGGAGGTTCTGGACGCACTCGACCTTTCCGATGTCATCTTTGCGGGTCATTCGGTCGCGGCAATGATGGGCATGCTTGCCGCGATCGAGCAGCCGGATCGCTTCGCCTCCCTCATCATGGTGTGTCCCTCGCCCTGCTATGTCGACGAGCCCGGCTACAAGGGCGGATTTTCGCGCCAGGACCTGGATGAACTGCTTGAGGTGATCGACAGCAACTTTCTCGGATGGGCGCGTGACGGATCCCGCGCCATCATGGGCAACCCCGACAGGCCCGAGCTCGGTTCTGATCTGGGCGAGAGTTTCTGCCGCACCGATCCCAGCATCGCGGCCCATTTCGCGCGCGTGACGTTTCTTTCGGACCACCGCTCCGATTTACCAAAATGCGAAACCCGGACCCTCGTCCTCCAAACGATGAGCGATATGGTCGCCCCCGAAGAGGTCGGGCAGTATGTGGCGGCGCGAATGCCCAATGCGCAGCTACATATCATGGCGGCTACCGGCCATTGTCCGCACATGAGCGCGCCGGCCGAGACCATCGAGGCGATGCGCCAGATTCTGGATAGCTGAGGCGCCCCTAGTGTCCGAGCCGCCACCCGACGATCAGCCTCCCGAAGAAACGCTCGACGATCTCTACGATCATGCCCCGTGCGGTTATGTGACGCTCGACAGCCGGCTGCGCGTTGTCAGGATCAACGCGACGCTATTGTCGTGGCTGGGAGTCGGCAAAGCCGATGTGGTCGGTCGGAAAATCCAGGATGTGCTGACGCCGGCCGGCCGGATTTTTTTCGAGACCCATGTGTCGCCGCTTCTTCACAGGGAGGGCGTCGTCCGGCAGGTCGCCATTGATCTGAGATGCGCTGAAGGCCGGCGCTTGCCCGTCCTGACGGAATGGCGGCGAGTGGATGTGGAGGGCCGACCTGTCGGTACGCGGATCATGCTCGTCGATGCGACCGATCGCAGATCCTATGAGCGGGATCTGGTCGCGGCGCGCGAACGAGCCGAGGAGAGCGCCCGCGCGCTCAAGATCAGCGAGGCGCGGCTGCGCGATCTCAACGAGACCTTGGAGGCCCGCGTCGTCGAACGAACCGCGGCACTCAACCAGGCCCATGAACAGCTGCGCCATGCCCAGAAGCTCGAAGCGATGGGAACGCTGACCGGGGGCGTTGCGCACGACTTCAACAATTTGCTGACGCCCATCATCGGCGGCCTGGACATGCTTGAGCGGCGGGGGATTGGCGATGACCGCGCCAAGCGCACGATTGCCGGAGCGCTCGCCTCCGCGGAACGGGCAAAAACGCTGGTGCAGAGGCTGCTCGCTTTTGCCCGGAGGCAGCCGCTCAAGCCGGTCGCCGTCGACGTCGCAGCTTTGGTCCAGGGCATGGCCGACCTCATCGAAACCACCGCAGGACCGCAGATCGAGGTCCGCCTCGACGTGGATGAAACCACGCCCCGCGCGTTGGCGGATGCGAACCAGCTCGAGATGGCGCTGCTGAACCTCGCGGTCAACGCACGTGACGCAATGCCAGGCGGCGGCACCTTGACCCTCGGCGTGACCTTCGAGGCGAACGCGCGGGGTGAGGCAGGAGCGCCGCGCGTGCGGCTCTCGGTCGCCGACACCGGTACCGGGATGGATGAGGAGACCCTCGCGCGCGCAATCGAGCCCTTCTTCTCGACCAAGGGCGTTGGCAAAGGCACGGGGCTCGGCTTGTCGATGGTCCATGGCCTGGCGGCCCAGCTCGGCGGACACATGGGCATCGAAAGCCAGCCGGGGTCGGGCACCTGCATCGACTTGTGGCTACCGCTTGCGCCGCAAGAGCCTTGCACGGCGCCGGTATCGAACACCCACGCACCCGAGCGACGGGAGATCGGAATGGTCTTGCTCGTCGACGACGAAGACCTGATCCGCACGACAACCGCCGATATGCTCACCGAAATGGGCTATCGCGTGATCGAGGCCAATTGCGGCGCGGCCGCGCTGCGGTTGGTGGACGAGGGTCTCACGCCAGATCTTCTGATGACCGATCATCTGATGCCCGGCATGACGGGCACCGAACTGGCGCGGGCGCTTCGCGCGCGTCAGCCGATGCCGGTGCTCATCATCTCGGGCTACGCCGATTCAGACAGCATCGACCCCGATCTCGCGCGTCTGACCAAACCCTTCCGGCAAGGCGATTTGACGCAGGCCCTGGCGCGGATCGGCATCGGACCCTGAAAACGGCCCTGCCGCGCTCTAGGATACCAAGGCTCTGGAGGTTTGGGCGCAGCCTCACCCATGGGGTGGTTCATTGTAGAAGTCGACCTGCATCCGCACGTTGCCCAGCGGCGTGACAAAATGCTCCTGCTCGGGTTTCACGACGCCCACGACACTCGGTTCGAGAACGATTTCGGATCGCGGCTCGACATAGGTGAGACGCAGGGCGCCTTCCAGGACGCGGATGACGCCCCAAACCCCCGCCTTGGTTCGATGATTGCCGCGCAGTCCGGAGGGGATTGTGTCCTGATCGAACACTGGCGTTGAACGATAGGGTTCGGGCATCATGTCGTCCGCTTGTGGCTCGATAAGAGCCTGTTGGCCTGTGGCGCACCGGGCACCATGGCGCTTGGAAAGCCTAATCCACGGCGAGGCCCGGTGCGAGAGGGGAAGGGCGCGGACCCGGCCAGATCGGCTATGCCGCAACCTGCTCGGCGAGCGGCATCACATACCATTGTCCGGCAACGGTCTTCAGCAAGAGCATGGGCCGGCCGCCGTCCTCCTTCTGGAAGCGGTAGCGATCGTGATCGCCGTTGGTTTTCACCCACGCGCGCGCCCATTCGGTGGCTTTGAACTCGCTTTGGAATTCATCGCTCTCAGCGACCGGCTGGCTTTGGTCGTCGTCGCGAAACAGCTGATAACGCATGGAATGTCTCCTTTCATTGGATGGTGAATGAAGTGGCGACGTCGTCAGGATTTCCCGGGCGTTCGCCTTTTGCCGGCATCCTGGCGCTGCGCGGCCTGATCGAGCGCGCGGATCACCCGGTCGAGCATGGCGGCATTGCTGGCCGCCTTGGGCAGTTCGCGTACCGCAAATCGATGCAGGCGATCGAGATCCTTGCGCGGCACCACGATTTCGATGGATTTTTGCCCGAGATGCTCGGGAGCGACGCCCTGCGCAGCCCGACCGGACGCAAGAAAATGATCCAGGAAGCGCTTGCGATCAGCGAAGGTCCAGCCCAGCGCCTCCAGGTCCTCGGGACCAACCGTCAGCAACGCAATCGCGAACTCCATGATATCGTCGAAGGGCAAGGTGAGGCGGACACCCTTGCCCCGGCCTTTGAGCCTATGGATCAGCGCCTGTTTCATCGTATCGAGAGTATCCCGTCGACCGCGCTCCATTCGGTGGGTCGGATCAGCTGCTCATGGGCGATCCGCACGGAATGCAGGGCGGCGGTGATCTCGCGCCGCCAATGGTCCAGGAAGTCGAACAACACTGGAAAATCGGGCGCGAGATCATATTCCTGCCAGACAAAGAGCTGCAGGAGTGACGGCGCGTCAGGGCGGTAATAGTGAATTTCCGCCGTTGTCATGCCGTAGCCCTGCAGCTGCGCCAGAAAACCGCGGTCGCTCATTGCAAGCTGGTTTGACCGGAATCCCCCTCGTCCAGCGTGCGCATGGCCGCAAGCACTTCGTCGATCGGCACGGCGCGTTTGGCACCGCGCGGCTTGCGCAGCGCTGGCTTGTCGCGCACAGCCGATCTGTCCGATGCCCACGACGCCAGGATGGCGCGTTTGACCTCGGGCTCCAGATCAGGATGGTGCGCGACGTCGAAGGGATGAAGAAAACGGGAAAATGGTTGCGACATAGTCAGCCTCCTTTCCTGTCGCTCCTGTCTTTCGTGGCGGACATCCTCATCCGCACCCGCCAGATTTTGGTACGATGCGGAGTCGCGTCAAGACGTTTTTTCATCTCCAAGCCATTGAGATCGACGCGATTGGCACTCCGTTCCATTGAGTGCCAAAAAATTTTCAGGGGGGTCTTGAAGGGGCAAATTGAGCTTCTTAGTTCCCGGGAACCTGTCGTTCCGATGAACGGCGGGGATCATCATTCTTGTTTTGCAACCGGAGGCTTTGCCCATGCATTTCCGCCCTTTGCACGACCGTGTGCTTGTTCGCCGCATCGAAGCCGAGGAGAAGACCTCGGGCGGCATCATCATCCCCGACACCGCCAAGGAAAAACCGCAGGAGGGTGAAGTCCTCGCGGTCGGTCCAGGCACTCGCGACGAAAACGGAAAGCTCACCGACACCACGGTGAAGACCGGCGATCGGGTGCTGTTCGGCAAGTGGTCGGGCAGCGAGGTTCGCATCGATGGCGAGGATCTGCTCATCATGAAGGAGAGCGACATCCTCGGCATCATCGAGCCCGTCGCCGAGCTCAAGCAGGCGGCCTGATGGCCCGCCCCCATCCCTCGAACATCAGGAAGGACAAAGGAAAGGAGTTAGGCAGATGGCTGCCAAGGAAGTGAAGTTCGCCTCGGACGCGCGCGATCGCATGCTGCGCGGCGTCGATACGTTGGCCAACGCCGTCAAGGTGACGCTCGGTCCCAAGGGCCGCAACGTGGTCATCGAGAAGAGCTTCGGCGCGCCGCGCATCACCAAGGACGGCGTCACCGTCGCCAAGGAAATCGAACTGAAGGACAAGTTCGAGAATATGGGCGCACAGATGCTGCGCGAGGTCGCCAACAAGCAGAACGACAAGGCCGGTGACGGCACGACCACCGCCACCGTGCTGGCCCAGTCCATCGTGCGCGAAGGCTCGAAGGCGGTCGCGGCGGGGATGAATCCCATGGACCTGAAGCGCGGCATCGACCTCGCCGTGACGACGGTCGTCGAGGACCTCAAGGCGCACGCGAAGAAGGTCTCGGCCAACAGCGAGATCGCCCAGGTCGCGACCATCTCGGCCAATGGCGATGCCGAAGTCGGCACCATCCTCGCAGAAGCGATGGAAAAGGTCGGCAATGAGGGTGTCATCACCGTCGAAGAGGCCAAGAGCCTCGCGACCGAACTCGAGACCGTCGAGGGCATGCAGTTCGATCGCGGCTATCTCTCGCCTTACTTCGTGACCAACGCCGAGAAACTGAAGGTCGAGCTCGAGGATCCCTACATCCTCATCCACGAGAAGAAGCTTTCGAACCTCCAGGCGCTCATTCCGCTGCTCGAGCAGGTGGTGCAGTCGGGCCGGCCGCTGCTCATCATCGCCGAGGACGTGGAAGGCGAAGCGCTCGCCACACTCGTCGTCAATAAGCTGCGCGGCGGCCTCAAGGTCGCGGCCGTCAAGGCGCCGGGCTTTGGCGATCGTCGCAAGGCCATGCTCGAGGACATCGCGGTTCTCACCGCCGGCAGCGTGGTCAGCGAGGAACTCGGCACCAAGCTCGAGAACGTCACGCTCGGCATGCTCGGCCGCGCCAAGAAGGTCATCATCGACAAGGACAACACCACGGTCGTCGATGGCGCCGGCGCGCGCGAGGAGATCGACGCCCGTGTGGCGCAGATCCGGGCGCAGATCGAGACGACCACCAGCGACTATGACCGCGAGAAGCTCCAGGAGCGCGTGGCCAAGCTTGCCGGCGGCGTTGCGGTGATCCGCGTGGGCGGCGCGACCGAGGTCGAGGTCAAGGAGAAGAAGGACCGGGTTGACGACGCGCTGCACGCGACCCGCGCCGCTGTCGAGGAAGGCATTCTGCCGGGCGGCGGCATCGCGCTGCTCCGCGCGTTGAAGGCGCTCGACGGCCTCAAGGCAGCCAATGACGACCAGCAGTCCGGTATCGACATCATTCGCCGCGCCCTGCGCGCGCCGGTGCGCCAGATCTGCGACAATGCCGGTGAAGATGGCGCGTTCATCGTCGGCAAGCTGCTCGAAAGCGACGACTATAACTGGGGCTTCAACGCCGCGAGCGGCCAGTATGAGGACCTGGTGAAGTCGGGGGTCATCGATCCCGCCAAGGTCGTGCGCACCGCGCTGCAGGATGCGGCCTCGGTCGCATCACTGCTCATCACGACCGAAGCGCTGGTCGCCGAGCTACCCAAGGATGAGAAGGCCGCGCCCATGCCGGCCATGGACTACTGATCCTCCACCGACAGGGCCGGCGCGGCCGGCCCTGTCACCTCATCATCATTCAGCATAGCGAGAGGGATTGCCGGGCTTTCTGACAGGATTGCACGCGGCCTCCTCGTGCGTTCTGCCCAGGCAAAGTGGCTCGGATATGCGCTCGATTATTCCTGTTATTCTGTCCGGCGGGTCCGGTACGCGCCTCTGGCCGATTTCGACCGCGGCCAGCCCCAAGCAATTCATTGCGCTCGCCGGCGAGGAGAGCCTGCTCCAGCAGACGGTCCGGCGGGCCCGCGCCGCGGGCCTTGTCCAGGCACCGATCCTTATCGCCAATCGCAGCCACGACGCGCTGCTCGGCGAGCAATTGCGCGCCATCGACTGCACGCCCGCCCGGCTCATCTTCGAGCCCGTCGGTCGCAATACGGCGCCTGCTATCGCGATGGCGGCGCTCGAGGCGCCCAGTCCGGACGCGCTGCTCCTTGTTATGCCCAGCGATCATGTCATCGCCGATGTTCCAGCTTTCGCCGCCGCCATAGAACGCGCGGCACCGCAGGCGGCCGCCGGATGGCTCGTCACCTTCGGCATCACGCCGGACCATCCCGAGACGGGCTATGGCTACATCCGCTGCGGCGAAGCGATCTGCCAAGGCGTTCATCAGGTCGATCGCTTCGTCGAGAAGCCCGATAGCGACCGCGCTGCCCGGATGATCGCTGAAGGCGGTCACTGCTGGAACGCCGGCATATTCCTCCTGCGCGCCGATGCCTTTCTCGAGGCCATGCGCCTGCATGCCCCGGCAATGCTGACTGCTGTCGAGGCCGCGCTGGCGTCGGCAACGCGGGAAGGCCGGCGCATCGATCCCGACGCTGACGCCTTTGCCGCCATTCCCGCGGACTCGATTGACTACGCCGTCCTGGAAAAGGCCGCGCGTGTCGCCGTCGTGCCGGCGGCGATGGGATGGTCGGATCTGGGCAGCTGGGATGCGCTTCATGCGATCGGCAGCCGCGACGAAGCCGACAATCTCTCGGAGGGCGAGGTAAAGGCGCTCGACAGCCGGAACTGCCTGTTCAAGAGCACCGGGCCACGCATCGCCGCGATCGGCGTTTCCGACCTCATCGTCGTAGCCACCGGCGACACGGTGCTAATCGCGCCGCGCGGGCGTTCGCAGGACGTTCGGCGCCTTGCCGGACAGGAGAGCCCTTCCGCCACCCGCGAGGCCGCCACGGCATCCTGACCCTCAAACGCATCATCCCTGGGAGAACCGATCGATGCTGATAGAAAACTGTCTGGAACGCGAAGAGCCAGCCGACACCGCCCCCGAGGCCGGGGGCTGGGCGGAAAGGCTGACGCCCCGCTATGTCGCCAAGCCCTGGGGCCGGCGCGACGGCCTGCCGGCGCCGGACGAGGCGCAGCCGCTGGGCGAAATGATCTTCGAAGCGCCGGATGCGGGCCTGACGATCAAATGGCTGCAGACGAGCGAGCCGCTGTCGGTCCAGGTCCATCCACAGGGGCCCGGCCGCAAGCATGAATGGTGGCATGTCACCGAGGCGCTCCCGGGCGCCTATCTCGATCTCGGGCTCGAGGCGCCCGCTTCGCGTCAGGCGATCGCCCAAGCGGCCCGCGACGGAACGCTACCCTCGCTGCTTCGGCGAATTCGTCCGCAGGCAGGGGACAGCTTCTACATCAGAGCCGGGACGATCCATGCGCTCGGGCCCGGCCTCACCGTCCTCGAGGTCCAGGAGCACAGCGATGTGACCTATCGCCTCTTCGATTATGGGCGACCGCGCGAGCTTCACCTCGCCCAGGCCCTGTTCGAAGCGCGCACCGAGGTCGAGCCGGTGGAAGCCTTGCCCGGCGCAGGCGCGCCCTTCGCTCTCTCGCAGTTCGCCCTCAACCCGGGCGGCCAGGTCGTCCTCGTGCCCGAGCGCGCCTGTCTGGCCGTCCTGTCGGGCGAGGGCACGATAGCCGGCCGGCCCTTCGCGGCCAACCAATGCTGGCTCACGCACGGACCGGTCGCGCTGCATGCCGACACGCCCGCCCGCCTCGTTCTCGCCGAGCCCCGCTCCGCTCGGTCCACACTTGCTGAAGGAGATCTGTTGCCATGACTATCGATCTGACGCCGCCGCCGGTGCGCCATGTCGCACTCATCGGCAATTTCCCCCCGCGCCGCTGCGGTATCGCAACTTTCACGGCGGATCTGCACGCCGCGCTGAAAGCCGGCGATCCGGATCTCACCATCTCGACGATCGCGCTCAACGACCCCGGCGTGCATCACGATTATCCCCGCGAAGTCGGCTATGAGATCGCGCAGGACAATCTCTCCGACTATGTTGCGGCGGCGGAGCATATCAACGCGCTCAACCCCGACATCGTATGCCTTCAGCACGAGTTCGGGATCTTCGGGGGCGAGGCGGGCGACCATCTCCTTGCCCTCGTCGACAGACTGCGTGCGCCGATCGTAACTACGCTGCACACCGTGCTGACCGATCCCACGGCCGACCAGCGTCGCGTGATGAACGCGCTGGCTCAGGCCTCCTCGCGGATCATCGTCATGACCGAGATGGGCCGCACGATCCTTGCCCGCGACATGGGGGTCCCGGCGCACAAGATCGTGGTGATTCCCCACGGCATTCCCGACATGCCATTTCTCGATCCGGCTTTCGAAAAGCACCGCTTCGGTCTCGACGGGCGGCGCGTGGCGCTCACCTTCGGCCTGCTCTCGCCCAACAAGGGCATCGAGGTGATGATCTCAGCGCTGCCGCAGCTGGTGCGCGATCATCCCGATCTCATTTACGTGGTGCTCGGTGCCACCCATCCGCATCTGGTGGCCCGCGAAGGGGAAGCCTATCGCGAGGATCTTGCCCGGCAGGTCAGCGCGCTGGGGCTCGAGCGCAACGTCCGTTTCGTCAACGAATATGTCGACACGCCCACGCTGCAGGCCTGGCTGTCGGCCTGCGACATCTATGTCACCCCCTATCTGACCGAAGCGCAAATTACGAGCGGCACGCTCTCCTACAGCGTGGGGCTTGGCAAGGCGGTGGTATCGACGCCCTACTGGCACGCACAGGAACTGTTGTCCGACGGATGCGGCGTGCTGGTTCCCTTCGCCTCGCCGGACGCCCTGGCGAAAGCGGTGGGCGACCTTCTGGGTGACGGCCGGCGCCGCGACGAATTGCGGCGCAGCGCCTACCAGGCGGGTCGCGCCATGACATGGCCGGTGGTCGGCGCCAGCTATCTGTCGCTCTTCGCCCAGGCCCGGCTGGGCTCCCCCCTGGCGACCACGCTCGTCGGTTTGCGCCCATCCGTCACGCCGGCGCCAGAGCCTTCGCTCGATGCTATCGATCGCATGACGGATGGTTGCGGCATGCTGCAGCATAGCCGCTCCAAGGTGCCGGACCGCCGACACGGCTACTGCCTGGACGACAATGCCCGGGCGCTGATGCTCGCAAGCGAATTTGCCCTGGAAGGGCTGGATACGCCGCGCGCAGCACGCCTTGCCAACATCTACGCGTCCTTTGTCGATTTCGCCTGGGATGAGGATGCGGGCCGCTTCCGCAACTTCATGGGCTATGATCGGGACTGGCTCGAGACGGAAGGGTCGCAGGACAGCTTCGGCCGCGGGCTCTGGGCGCTGGGTCGGACCGCGCAGGCAACCGATGACCATGGTCTCAAGCTCTGGGCCACGGCGCTGGCCGACAAGGTTATTCCGGCGAGCAGCTTTCTGCAGAGCCCGCGCGCCCAGGCTTTCGCGACCTCCGGACTTGCCGCGTTCCTGGCGGTCTATCCCGGCCATCGTCCCGCCCGTCTCCTGATGGAGACCTTCTCGGTCCGCCTGCTGGAACTGCTGCGCGCCAATCGCCGGGACGACTGGATCTGGTTCGAGCCGGTGCTGGCCTATGACAATGCGCGCCTCCCCGAAGCGCTGCTGCGCGCGGGCCGTGCGCTCGCGCGCCCGGATATGGTCGAGGAAGCGATCGAGGCGCTTGCGTGGCTGGCCGAGCGCCAAACCGCGAAGGAAGGCCATTTCCGTCCGATCGGGACAGAGAGCTTCGGGCTCGCCCATGAAACGCCGCAGGCGTTCGACCAGCAGCCGCTTGAAGCCTGGGCCACGATTGAGGCCTGCGCCCTGGCGTTCGAGACGACCGGCGACGCCCAATGGCTCACCCATGTCGAAACCGCCTATGCCTGGTATCTGGGCGCCAACGATCTGGGTCTGCGGCTGGCCTTGCCCGACGGCGGCTGTTTCGACGGCCTGCAGGTCGACCGGGTCAACCTCAACCAGGGTGCCGAATCCATTCTCGCCTGGCAGTTTGCAGCGCTCGCTGTGCGCCGACTGAGGGCCCGGAGCGACGGGTCGCAGAATCAGGAAGAGGGACTGGAGGAGGGGAGCGTCGCTGCATGTCGCTGATCCAGTCGATTCCCCTGCGGCTGCGGCCCAACCCGGCGCGGGTGGTCGTCCGGCCCTTGCAGATTGCGCCTGAACCGCGCGATCTTAATCCCGTCCAGAATGAGCGCATGCATCGCATCATCAATGGCGTGCGCGCCATGGAGGGCGCGACGGTGGACCGGGAACTGGCCGTCATCCTCGCCGATTTCGGGAACCGCCACCGCGAAATCCGCACCGTGTTCGAAGAGCGCTTCGAGCAAGTCGCGCGCGAGGTGGGGCTGGCAGACAGTCTATCGCCCCCGGTTCGCCAGTTGATCGGCGCCTATTTCTGCCATGAATATTCGTTTGGAGCGGCGGCGCTGATGAACCCCAGCATCGTGCCGCATCCCGACCAGAATGGCGTACCGGAGGGCGGCTTGCGTTTCGTTCTGTCGCTGCGGGCGGTGGGCGAGGGGCATATCTCCTCGATCACCTTTCGCGAGGGCCTTATCCGGCCATGCGGCACGATCGAGATGGCGCCGGAACCCGATTTCGCGATTGCCGCGCGGCCCGAGACCGGCCCCGGCGGTGAAGTCCGCTTCACCCGGCACGTCGAGGGGATGCGGCTCGATGAGACCGTGCTCTTTCCCGCAACGCCCGCCCAGCGCAACGGGCTCGAGGATCTTCGCCTGGTGCGCTTCACCGATGACGACGCATCGACCTGCTATTACGGCACCTATACCGCCTATAGCGGTGCGGCGATCGCCTCGGAGCTTTTCGTCACCCGCGATTTCGAGACCTTTGCATTGCAGACGCTGACGGGTCCGGCGGCGCGGAACAAGGGCATGGCTCTGTTCCCCCGCCGGTTCGGCGGCGATTATCTGATGATCGGCCGGCAGGACAATGAAAGCCTGTTCCTGTTGCGCTCGCCCGATCTGCATCACTGGGAGGAAGGCGAGCGGATTCTGGTACCGCATTACCCTTGGGAACTGGTTCAGATGGGCAATTGCGGCGCGCCGATCGAGCTTGAGGAAGGTTGGCTCGTCCTCACCCACGGCGTCGGCGCGATGCGCAAATATGCCATTGGCGCGGTGCTGCTGGACAAGGATGATCCCTCGCGGGTCATCGGCCGCTCGGCGGTGCCACTCCTGTCGCCTTCCGATGAGGACCGGGAAGGCTATGTTCCCAATGTCGTCTATACCTGCGGGGCGATCGCGCATGGCGGAAGGCTGTTCATGCCCTATGGCGTTGCCGATACGTCGGTGAGCTTTGCCAGGATCGAGATAGCCGATCTGCTCGCCGCGCTGCGCGCGCCCGACAGCATGGATTTGCTCAATGACAACGAATTGGAGTGGCGGGGCCATGAACGCATTGCCGAATGACATGAAGGTAGATGATTCCCCGCCGAGCGAGGGTGCCGCTCTCAAAAGCGTGCGCACCCTGATGACGCAAAGCGGTGTTCCTTTTGGCACGAGCGGCGTCAGGGGACCCGTCTCGGCCATGACCGACGCGCTCTGTTTTGCCTATACCGGCGCGTTCCTCCAGTATTTGCGGTCGATCGAGGAGTTTGCCCCGGGCCAGCCCGTGGCGCTGGCCGGCGATCTGCGTCCCAGCACACCGCGCATCGTGCAGGCCTGTGCGGCGGCGATCCGCGCCGCCGGCGGCGTGGTGGTGAACTGCGGGCTCGTGCCGACACCGGCGCTGGCCTATTACGCGCTGGGCCGCAAGATGCCCTCGATCATGGTGACGGGAAGTCATATTCCGGCGGATCGTAACGGTATCAAATTCTACCGGCCGACGGGCGAGGTCCTCAAGTCGGACGAGGCCGGCATACTCGAGCAGCGGGTCTCACCCGACGACAGCCTTTTCGACGCTTCGGGCGCGCTCCTGAGCGCTGAACCGCTGCCTCCGACCGTCGAGATCACAAGCGCCTATCGCGATCGGTACGTCGGCTTCTTCGGCGCGGACGCACTCGAGGGCATGACAGTCGGGGTCTACCAACATTCCGCGGTGGGGCGGGACGTCCTGGTGAGCGTGCTCGAGGCGCTCGGTGCCACCGTACTGCCATTCGGCCGATCCGAAACCTTTGTGCCGGTCGACACCGAAGCCATTCGCGATGAGGATATCATTCTGGCGCACGCGTGGGCGAGCGAGCACACGGTCGATGCGATCGTGTCGACGGACGGAGACTCGGACCGGCCGCTCGTCGCCGACGCGCAGGGGACCTGGCTTCGCGGCGATATCACCGCCCTTCTGTGCGCTCGCGCGCTTGGCGCGGACCGCGTCGTGACCCCGGTGAGCAGCAATAGCGCGGCCGAGCTTTCAGGCGCGTTTGTCGCGGTTCGGCGGACGCGGATCGGTTCACCCTATGTGATCGCCGCCATGCAGGAGGAGATCGCGGCCGACCCGGGTGCGATCGTCTGCGGTTATGAGGCCAATGGCGGCGTCCTGCTCGGCTCGACGGTGCTCGACGGTGATCATCCGCTGGATGCCCTTCCCACGCGCGACGCTGTCTTGCCGATCGTTTCGGTACTCGCCGCCGCCAGGCGAAGCAGCGTCGCGGAACTGGTCGCGAGCCTGCCGCAGCGCGCCACCCATAGCGACCGCCTCCCGGATGTGGCGCCGGCGCAAAGCGCGGCGCTTCTGGGCTGGCTCAGGGAGGGATCGGCCGAGGAGCAACGGGCGCGCATCGAAACCTATTTCGGTACGATTGGCGGCCAGGTGGTGGAGATCGACACCACCGATGGTCTGCGCGTGACATTCGACCGCGGCGTCGTGATCCATCTGCGCGCGTCGGGCAATGCGCCGGAACTGCGCTGCTACACCGAGGCGACGACCGCTGCTGCCGCGGAGGACCTGAGCCGGTGCGCGCTGATCATCCTTCGCGACGAATTGTTGCCTCTTTCTCATCCGGATTGAAACCAAAGCCGGCGGCATCAGTTTGCCTTTCATCGCGATGATCATGGAGCGCGAGGCGGGCGTGTGCCCGTAAGACAGCGACCGTGAGAGCAGGGAGCGAAGATGCTGCTGGCTACCATGACCTTCCGGGCGTAACTCCGTATGAACAGTCTGGAGCCGCGCTTGACCGAAAACATAAAAATACCTGACACCTATGAAGACATATTTGTGGGGGACAGCGAGATGGCCCGGCTGCTGCGTGTCCATGACTGGACCGCAACGCCGCTTGGTTCTCCGCAACATTGGCCCGACGGGCTCAAGGTCGCGTTGCGCCTGCTGCTGACGTCGAAATTCGAGATGTGGCTCGGTTGGGGGCCGGACATCCATTTCTTCTACAACGACGCTTACCGTCCGACGTTGGGCAACAAGCACCCGCGCTCCATTGCCATGCCGACGCGCGAGCTGTGGGCCGAGATCTGGGACGACATCAAGGGACGTCTCGAAACGGTCTATCAGAAGGGCGAGGCGACCTGGGACCGCGCTCTTCTGCTCATCCTGGAGCGCGCGGGATATCCCGAGGAGACCTATCACACCTTTTCCTACAGCCCCCTGCTGGGCGACCAGGGGACGGTCGAGGGCGTGTTTTGTGCGGTCAGTGAGGAGACCGACCGGGTTATCAGCGAACGGCGGCTGGAATCGCTGCGCCAGCTCGCATTGGCGCTTGCAGGCGCCCAAGGGCATGAGGCCGTGCTCGACGCTGTCGAGGCGGAGCTCGCGCGCAACGATCGCGACATGCCCTTTGCGCTTGTCTATTTGTTCGACGAAACGGGTGCCCCTGTCCTGGCGCGCAACTGCGCGGGGATGGACCCCGATCACCCCTGCGCGCATGCAGCAGGTGCGGCGGAAGATCCCTGGGGGGTCAAGCGGGTTCAGCTCGATTGGACCGCTCCCCTGATCGACGAATGCACGCACGCCGATCTCCCGACCGGATCCTGGGACCGTCCGCCCACCAAGATCGCCGTCGTTCCTCTGGTCGATCGCGGGAACGACCGGCCGCTGGGCGCGCTCGTGGTCGGCCTCAATCCATATCGTCCCGCCGGTGAGCAATATCTGAGTTTCCTCGAATTGCTTGCCGGCCAGATCACCGCAGGCCTGACGAGCAGCTATGCCTTCGAAGCGGAACGTGAGCGCGCCGCGGCGCTGGCGGAAGTCGCCACGATGCGCGAGGAAGCCTCACGCGTCCTCGAACAGGCGAACC
This sequence comes from Sphingomonas sp. LH128, assembly GCF_000293195.2. Classification (NCBI taxonomy): domain Bacteria; kingdom Pseudomonadati; phylum Pseudomonadota; class Alphaproteobacteria; order Sphingomonadales; family Sphingomonadaceae; genus Sphingomonas; species Sphingomonas sp. LH128. The sequence continues at coordinate 52,906 of NZ_ALVC01000140.1, read as the reverse complement.
GCCAGCTGATCTCAGAGGTGGAACTGCGAACGCAGGAGCGCGATCGCATTCGCCGGCTCTTCCGCCAGGCCCCGAGCTTCATGTGTATTTTGAAGGGCCCTGACCATGTCTTCGACATGGTCAACGACGCCTATCAGCAGCTTGTCGGCCATCGCGACGTGGTCGGCATGCCCCTTCGTGACGGCCTCCCTGAAATAGCCGGGCAGGGTTTCATCGAGCTGCTGGACGGGGTGTATCAGACCGGCGAGCCCTTTGTGGGCCGCAATCTCGAAGCCCATCTCCAGCGCACGCCGGATGGGCCGCTCGAGACCCGCTTCGTGAACCTCATCTATCAGCCGATCGTCGAGCCGGACGGCAGTGTCTCGGGCATCTTCGTCGACGGCTACGACGTGACGCATCAAAAGCGCGCGGAGGACCAGCTCCACAATCTCAACGAGACGCTCGAACACAGGGTCGAGCAGCGCACTGAAGAACTCGGCACGGCCCTTGGCCGGCTGCAGCGCGAAACGCTGGACCGCGAGGCCGCCGAAGCGGCGCTGCGCCAGTCGCAGAAGCTCGAAGCGCTCGGCAAGCTGACGGGCGGCGTTGCGCATGATTTCAACAATCTGCTCCAGGTGGTGAGCGGGAACCTCCAGCTGCTCTCGCGCGACATTGCAGGAAATGAGCGCGCCGAGCAGCGGGTGCAGAATGCGCTGGCAGGCGTCTCGCGCGGCGCGAAGCTCGCCTCGCAGCTCCTCGCTTTCGGCCGCAGACAACCGCTCGAGCCCAAGGTGGTCAATTTGGGCCGCCTCATCAACAATATGGACGATCTCCTGCGCCGGGTCATCGGCGAGGATGTCGAGATCGAGACCATCGTGAGCGGCGGATTGTGGAACTGCCTTGTGGATCCGGGGCAGATCGAAAACGCCATCCTCAATCTTGCGATCAATGCGCGAGATGCCATGCCGGATGGCGGCCGCCTGACGATCGAGGCGGCCAACGCCTGGCTCGATGATGACTATGCCCGCCAACACGACGAAGTCACCGCCGGGCAATATGTGATGGTGGCGGTGACTGATACCGGCACCGGCATGGCACCGGAAATCATCGAGCAGGTCTTCGAACCATTTTTCAGCACCAAGCCGGAAGGCAAGGGGACGGGGCTTGGTCTTTCGATGGTCCATGGCCTCGTCAAGCAGTCGGGTGGCCATATCAAGATCTACAGCGAGGTGGGTGAGGGCACGACCATCAAGCTCTACCTGCGCCGCGAGACTGCCCGGGAAGACGTACTCACCGATACGAGCACGGGACCGGTGCGGGGCGGCTCCGAGACGGTCCTCGTAGTGGAGGACGACGATGCCGTGCGCGAGACCGCCGTCGGCCTGCTGTCCGAACTTGGATACCGGGTGCTGAAGGCGCGCGACGCGCAAAGCGCGCTCACCGTCATCGAGAGCGGCGTGCCGATGGATCTCCTCTTCACTGACGTCGTCATGCCCGGCCCGCTGCGTAGTCCCGAACTTGCGCGCCGGGCGAAGGAACGGCTGCCGAACCTCGCGGTGCTCTTCACCTCAGGCTATACCGAGAACGCGATCGTGCATCATGGCCGGCTCGATCCGGGGGTCGAGCTTCTTTCCAAACCCTATACGCGCGAAGCGCTTGCCCGCAAAGTCCGCCACGTGCTGGCCAACGAAGCACAGCGCCGATTGATCGCGGAGGGCGGCGGAAAAGCACCGGAGCCATCGCCCTCGCCGGCGTCCCAGCCTGTGCGGGAGGCCCGCACCCTTCGTATCCTCCTTGTCGAAGACGACGGACTGATCCGCTTCAACACCGCGGACATGCTCGCCGATCTTGGCCACGCCGTCCTGGAAGCCGAGGACGCCGAAGCCGCCGAAGCGCTGTTGGAGCAAAACGAAGTCGACCTTGTCCTGACCGATGTCGGCTTGCCCAAGGCGTCCGGCATCGACCTTGCCCGGACCGTCAAGGCGCGTGCCCCCGCGCCAGCGATCATTTTTGCCAGCGGCGATGGCAGCGGCATTTCATCCACCGAATTTCCCGATGCCGCAATCCTGCTCAAGCCATACAGTCAGGAGGATCTGCGCCGTGTGGTGTCGGCAATCTCCCTCGACCCAGCGAAGCGTGATCCCGCATAGCGGGATGACGAGGAGTCAAGCCGCCTGGCTGTCTTGGCGCGGGACGACGGACCGTTGGCTTTCGAGCATGGCGCAGAGCGTAGTCACGGGCAGCGGCCGACTGAACAGATAGCCTTGGAGATGCGTGCAGCCCATGGCGACGAGCGCTTCCATCTGCTCATGCGTTTCCACGCCTTCCGCGACAACGGCCATGCCAAGTTGTGCGCCTAGCCCTACCACGGCCTGGATGATCGCTCTTGCGGCCTGCGACTGAGTTACCTGCTCGACGAAGGAGCGGTCGAGCTTCACCTTGTCGAATGGGAAGCGCTGGAAATAGCTGAGCGACGAATAGCCCACGCCGAAATCATCGATCAGGATCTGAATGCCGAGGCTGCGCAGCGCCTCCAACTGGTCGAACGTGCGCTCGACGTCGCGAATGACCAGCCCTTCCGTGACCTCGAGCTGCAATCGGCTGGGACACAGACCCGAGGCCGCAAGCGCTGCGCCCACCGTTTCAACAAGCTTGCCGGAAACGAACTGGAGCGGCGACAGGTTTACCGCCACCCGAACATCGGCGGGCCAATTACGCGCATCGACGCATGCCTGGCGCAGCAGCTGTTCGGCCAGCTGGTCGATGATCCCGCATTCCTCGGCGAGCGCGATGAAGACGTCCGGCCGGATCGGCCCCTTGACCGGATGGGTCCAGCGCGCGAGGGCCTCCGCGCTCGTGATCCTGCCGGTCTGCGCCGCGACGAGAGGTTGATAGACCAGCCCGATGTCGCCGGCCGCGACCGCTTCGCGCAAGTCGCGCTCGATCTGACGGCGATCACGCGCCGAGGAATCCATCTCGGCATTGAAGAAACACGCGCAGGCGCGGCCATTGTGCTTGGCGCGGTAGAGCGCAAGGTCGACATTCTCGCGTAATTGCTCGGTCGTTTCGCCATCCTGCGGCATAAGCACGATCCCAACCGAGGCACCGATGTAACAGACGCCGCGTCCAGTCACGATCGGCTTGGCCAATTCGTCGATCAGCCTATCGGCGCACATTTGCGCCCGTTCACGCAGGCGCTCCCCGGCCAGCACGGCGATGAACTCGTCCCCGCCGATGCGCGCAATCCATCCTTCGCCCTCGATGACGGCGCGCAGCCGGTCCCCGACCTGGATGAGCACGGCATCCCCACCCGGATGCCCAAACTGGTCGTTGACCGCTTTGAACCGGTCAAGGTCGATGCTGAGCATGGCGAACGGCTCGCGCGCCTGTACCATGCGGAACAACCGGTCAGTATAGCTCGACCGGTTCAGCAGCCCCGTCAGCGCATCATAATGCGCCAACCGGAGGACTTCGGCTTCCGTCCGGCGGATCTGCGTGACGTCTTCCGAAACGCCGAGCAGATATTGGCAGGGGCGGTCCGGCCCGTCGATCACGGTGCGCATGGTCCGCAGGTAAAGCGTCTCGCCATCGCCGCGGGTGAAGGCCGCTTCGGTCTGATAAGTTTCCCGGCGGGCTATCGCTTCGTTGTCACGGTCCTCGCTGGCCTCGGCGTTCGCCGGAAAGAGCTCGTGGTCGGTAGCGCCGATGATCTCGCTCGCGGGCCGCCCCATCACGGTCTCGCCGGCGTGGTTGATCATCAGATACCGGCGTGTCTCCACATCCTTGACGAATAGCGTCGCGGGGAGGTTGGAGACGATGCTCTGGAGAAATTTTTGCGCATGTTCGCGTTCGCGCTCCAGGCTTTTGCGTGCGCTGATATCCCGCACGATGGCAGCGAAGCCTTGGTCTCCGCTCGGATCACCCCAACGCGCGAGCGAGAGCTCGATCGGAAACTCGCTGCCGTCGGCGCGCATGGCGACGAGTTCGATGAAGGACCCGACCAGGCGAGTAGGGCCACCCTGGGCAGCGCGGCCGAAAGCCTCGGTGTGACCATGCACGAAACGCGGCGGCATGATGATGGAGACGTCCTCGCCGATGGCCTCGCCGCGCGATCGGCCGAACATCTGCTCCGCGGCGGCGTTCCAATGAACGATCCGGCCGCTGAGATCAGCCGCCAGCACGGCATCCGACGTCGCATCAACAACCTTGCCCGCGATCTCCGTCATCCGCCGCGCACAGCGCGCTTCGATGAGGCTCGTCGCATGCTGTGCGAGATCCTCAAGGATAAGGCGCTCGTCATCGTCCAGCCTCTCGCGCGGAGCGGGGTCGAACACACACAAGGTCCCCAGGCAAAGGCCGGTCTGCGTGATGAGCGGAACGCTTGCATAGAAGCGAATCCCGCCTTCCGACGTGACGAGCGGGTTGTCCCGGAAGCGCGTATCCTGGCGCGCGTCGGGAACGACAAGCGCCGAACGCGCCTTGAGCGCGTGGCTGCAGAACGCGATTGCGCGGGGCGTTTCGGGAAAAGCGATACCGTGGCGTGACTTGAACCACTGCCGGTGGCCATCGATCAGACTGATCGCCGCGCTCTGGACATTGAGGGCGACGGCGGCGACGCGGGTCAGGACGTCATATTCGCGCTCGGGCGGCGTGTCGAGAATCGCATAGCCGGACAGCGCGGCGAGACGCTCCCGTTCGATGTCCCAAGACGATGGCGCGTTAGAAAGATCCATCCGCCGCATTCTAGGGAAGGCTGGTTAATCTTTCCCTCAGTACATGGCCTGGAATGCACCAATTTTGCGGGCCGGTTGAGACCGAACGGTCACAGTTAATTTCGCGCCAAGGCCTGTCGGCAACGCCGGGTTAACGGCTGCGGGATTAGGTCGCCCAAAGACCTGTCGAACCCCATTCCCGGTGAGGGCGTATGAGGCTTATGGCATTGCAGGAAGCCGAGACCTTGCGACAGCGCTATGGGCGGCACGTACTGCAGGGGCTGGTCAACGAGATATTCCAGGCGGCGCGCGCGAAAGACGAGTCCCGCCTGGCAAAGCTGGAGAAAGTTCGCGCTGTCCTCGCCGCCGAGCAAAGCGATTACGGCGATACGGTCTAGTCGGCGAGACGATCGCGCATAAGCCTGACGATTGCCACGAGGCCGTCCGGATCCCAGTTCTTCTCCAGTCGGCCTTTGAGCCGGCCGCGCAACACCTGCTGCATCAGCTTGGTGCCGAAGCCCTGACGCGCGGGCGGCCCGGCGAGGCGCGGTCCGCCTCTTTCCTCCCAGCGGATGACGAGATCGGGGCCGCAGGTTTCCCATTCCACCCGGACACGTCCCTGTTCGCTGCCGAGCGAGCCGTATTTGACCGAGTTGGTGGTGAGCTCGTGGAACAGCAGGGCCAGGCTCGTAGTCGCCTGGGGCCCGAGCGCGATCGGCTCGCCTTTGCAGCAGACGCGTCCTGGCTCGGCGAGCGACGTATGCGCCTCGAGAGACGCCTGGATCAAGGCGGACAGCTCTGTCCGATCAAGGCTACCCGATCCTTGCTCTGTTGCTCCCGTATGCTCCGGTATCGCATGCGCGCGGGCAAGCGCCTGCAGGCGACCCGTCAGGGATTGCGCCAGTTCGGCAGGGCTGGTCGCATGCCGGGCGCTCATCTCGATCATCGCCTGGGTGAGGGCGAAGAGGTTCTTCACCCGATGATCCATCTCGCGCGCGATCATCGCCTGTTGTTCAAGCGCTTCCTGCAGCCGCAGCTTGTCCCGCTGCATCTTGCGGGCCACGGCGACGAGGTCGGCGAGTTCCGATACGATCCGAAGATCCTCGCTGTCGAACTGATCCTCGTGCCGCGCAACGACCCACAAGGTGCCATGCGCCCGCTCCTTGCCGATACGAATAGGGACAAGCAGGACCTCGGGTATGACGAGGCTATGCTCGGCGATCCAGTCATAGACCAGCTCGGGATGCCTGCACAAAAGCGGCGCATCGCGGTCCAGCGTCTCGCCGCAGGGGCTGTTGTGACGAGGCGTGAGCGCGCCTTCGAAACGGGCGAGCGCTCCGTTGAGATGCTGCCACCGAAACACGGGAGGATCGTGGCTCTCATCAAGGATGCTGAGCCCGGAAGCGCTAGCCTGGGTGAGTTCGAGGGCATGGGCCACCATGCGCGGCATCACCTCGTCGGGGGCATCGACCATTTTCCCGAGAAGCTGGCGGACCGCAAGGCGTTCAGCGCCGGGCCGATGCCGGTTGCGCGGACGTGCGCTTAGGTCGTCCGTGATGAAGAGTCTCGCGGACGGGTCTACTGGAAATGATTCGGCCGCATGCGTCGACACCTCACCCTCGCGGAATGCCTCAACTTGAAGAAAACCCGCCTACGCCGCGGAGTCAAGCGGGTCGACAATGGCCACCTTGGGGAGCGGCTCGGGCCTAGTTTTTGCGAGGCAAGGCAGTTGAGCGCTGACAGATGATTTCTGATGGATGAAGCATCATTCCTACTATTATTTTCCGCTAATCCTGCGGCAGAACGAGTAGATCGCTGTTGCGGAAAATGGCAAAACTGTATTTGGTGCGCGGCACTTGCCGGCTCGCCAATGCGTGCGAGCCTCCCGGGGGAAGGCGGCGAGCAGGGCAAGGCAGGGGCGAATGCCGGGCGCGCCGGATTGGGGGCATATTTGACGGATATCGATGCATCTTCTCGATCGCCACGCAAATGGCTTGGCTGGCTCGGATCGAGGCATAGCGGAGACGAGACAAGCGCGCCTCGTCCCGGTGCCAACACGGAGGACCAGCATCTTTCCGCGCGCCACCATGTCCTGAACGAGATCGCTGCATTCCTGCTCGATCATGGCCTGGAGATCAGCCCGGATAATCTGGTGGTCGCCCACGGCATCGCGAGCGGAAGCAATCCGGGGCTCGCGCGCAAGGTCATGCAGCGCCTGGCGGACGGCGGGACCGTGACGCAGGCGTGGCTCGACGAGGTTACCGCGGCTGCCAAGTCGGATGAAGCGCCGGGCGAGATCAAGCAGTTGATGGTACGTCTCGAGCAGACACTCGACACGTTCTCGAAGAACACGACCGCGGCCCGGCATGCGACATCGAATTACGGTGACGAGCTCGAACAGCAGGTGGCCGACCTCGCGGGCGTCCAGCAAACCGGTCAGATCATCTCGACCCTAGCTGATCTCGCCAAGGCCATGCTGGAAAAGACGCAGCCTCGAAGCCGAAATGCGCACCAGCGAATCCGAAGCGAAAGGCCTACGCCGCAGTCTGGAAAAAGCCCAGCGCGACGCGGAAGTCGACCATCTTACCGGTCTGCCCAATCGCCGCGCCTTCGAAGCCGTGCTCGAGCGCGAGCACAAGGCCGCCCGCGCAGCGCTCGACCCGCTGGTCCTGGCTTTTTGCGATATCGACCATTTCAAGCGCATCAACGATACCCATGGCCACGAGGCGGGTGACCGGGTGCTGCGCCTGATCGCTGATCTTCTGTCCGGAATTTCGGACGACAAATGCCACGTCTCACGCCATGGCGGCGAGGAATTTGTGATGCTCTTCAGGGGGTGCACCCTTACCGAAGCCAAGGAGCGCCTTGACCGGCTGCGCGAGAGCCTCGCCGAGCGGCGTCTGGTCAACCGGCACAATGACGAGCCCTTCGGCCAGATTACCTTCTCCGCGGGCGTGGCTGACGTCTTCGATCATACCGACCCGCGGGCTGCGCTCAAGGCCGCCGATGAGGCGCTTTATGCGGCCAAGACCGGAGGCCGCAATCAGATTCGCGTCGCGCCCAAGCCGGGCACCGCTCGCTAAAGAGTCAGGAGCGCGCTTGCCGCAGGACGTCCCGGACCACCGAGGCGGGAACCGCGAAACCGATGCCGACATTGCCCTCGAACGGCGCCAGGATCGCCGTGTTGATGCCGATCACCTCCCCGCGCATGTTGATGAGCGGCCCTCCGGAATTGCCTGGATTGATCGGTGCATCGGTCTGGATGAGGCCGACCGGGCTTTGCGGCGTCAGGCCGCGGCCCAGCGCACTGACGATCCCTGCCGTGACGGTTTGCCCGAGGCCGAAGGGATTGCCGACTGCGACGACATAGTCGCCGACCTCGGCGGTATCGGCACTGGCAAGCGGCGCGGCTTTCAGGTTCCGAGCCGGAATCTGCAAAACCGCGATGTCCGCGTCGGGACTGACGCCGACCAGCCGGGCTTCCAGCTTGCGCTGGTCCTGGAGCATGACGACGATCACGAGGCCGTCCTTGACGACATGGGCGTTGGTCAGAACCAGCCCGCGTGCGGCATCAACGATGACCCCCGAGCCGGCGGACAGGCGCGGCTCGAGCGCCACGTCCGGGACCCCGAAATGACGGCGAAAATAGGGATCGCGAAGCAGGGGATTTTGCGCATAGGGGGAGGGGTAGGCCACCGCGATGTTCACCACTGCCGGCGAGATGCGCTTGACCAGCGGAGCGACGGTGAGCCGGCTGATCGGCACAGGCTCGGCTGCGGAAACGGGAGGGATATCCCGCGCTGCCCCGCCCCATGAGAACCCCCAGCCGAGCAGGAGGACAGCCAGCAAGGCACAGCCGAGGGCACCGATAAAAAGCCCCCTACGCTTCATGACAGGCCCGGTTGGTGATGCGGATCGGCTGCGGTGCCTTTGCCTTGAACGGCGCCGGGATCTGGAAGCACCGGGTAGTTTCCGCAACACCGGGCATGCGGCCCCGTGGGCCAGCAGCAAAGCGGCGCCATGGCGCTATACTGGAAGGCCTGAAGGGCGGGCTGGACGGGGCGCCGGCGGGGCTTGTCATGGGTGACGAAGCTCAGCCCGCGCCCACGGCAATAGGCCTCCGCAGCCTCGCGCGTGGCAAATTCGAGCATCAGGGAAGACAGTGGATCTCCTGCCCCGGTCCATCCCGTCAGCGGATCGGGCGAGGGCGCGAACCGCTCTCTAAAACGTAAGCGCCAGCGACCCCGCCGCGCGCGTCCGGGGTGGTCGGCATAGGGATCGGGCTCGATGATCGCCTGCGCATCAAGCGGCAGCGCGCTCGTATAGCGCTGCCATGTGGGCTCAATGGCGGTCGCATCTTCATTGTCGTTGGCCCCTTTGGGAGTCGGCCGCACCCCGGGGGCGGCGGGTGGCGGACTGGTCAGACTTGGTTGCGTTGCCATCCTATCCTCCAAGATGAGGACGGCCCGATCGGGCCGCCCTCTCTTCCTGGTCAGTTCTTGTTGATCGGAATGCGCCGGACGCTGTCGACGTCTCCCTCCTTGCGCGGGATGGTGACGGTCAACACGCCGTTGCTGAAGCTGGCCTGCGCCTTGTCGGATTCCACGCCCTTGGGCAGGTGAATCCGCCTTTCGAACCGGCCATAGCTCCGTTCCGAATAGCCGCGATCCTTGTCCTCGAGCTCGGACTTCTTCTCGCCCTTCAAGGCGAGGACGCCGTCCGCGATCGAGAGATCGACCTGCGACTCGTCCAGGCCGGGCAGTTCGGCCGTGACGCGGATGTCCTTGTCGGTTTCGCTGAGTTCGATACGCGGATAGTCGATGACATGGCCAAAGGCCGTGAGCGACGAAGGCAGGCCCCGCCACAGATCGTCGAACAGGCGATTCACATCGCGGTGAAGCGACATGAGCGGATGGGTGGTCCGATCCCGCTCCGGCTCGGCGCCTACGACCGCGGGTAGCCGGTTTTCCTGCCGGCTCCAGGGAATGAGATCACGAAGAGACATGATGATCATCTCCTTTTGAGGCTGGATTGTGGGGTATGGCCTGCCGGCCGCCGTTCCCGAAGGAACGACGCCGGCAGAACCACTTGGAGCGCGAGATCAGGCCGCCTTGGCTTCCTGGTGCTGCGTCTCGATCTGCGCGGGCTCGGGGGACGACCCGCCGATCGCGATACGCCGGGGCTTCATCGCCTCGGGCACGACGCGCTTGAGGGCAATGGTCAGAAGACCATTGTCGAAGGAAGCCTCGCCGACTTCGATATGATCGGCGAGCTGGAAGCGGCGTTCGAAGGCCCGCGCGGCAATGCCGCGGTGCAGATACTCGCTCTTGCCGTCGTCATCGGCGCGCTTGCCCGTGACGGTGAGCTGGTTCTGCTGGGCCACGACCTCGACGTCCTCGGGACGGAAACCCGCCAGGGCTAGCGTGATCTGATAGCTGTCCTCGCCGTTCCGCAGAATGTCGAACGGTGGATAGCCATCGGAGCCATCGCCCCGCATGCCCGTCTCGAGCAGATCGAAGAGTCGGTCGAAGCCGACGGTGGAGCGCCGATAGGGCGCAAAGTCAAAATTGGTTCTCATTTCCAAATCCTCCGGTTGAGCAATTTGGGCATGAGAAGCGCCGGTACAGTAGAGCCGACGCTCTCTATGTCCAACCGGACCCGAACGGCGTCCGGCACCCCAGACGTAATTTCGGCAAACGCAGATTCAAGATATAAAAAAAGGAAAGGAAACAGAGGCCTGAAGAAATTTGGGCTCACTGACCCTGCGGATTTAGACTCTGGCGATCACCCATCGCGATCCCGCGAAAACGGGAGCTGCGCACGTAGGCCGAACACTGCGGGATCAGGATAATGTTAACCAGACTCGCTTACCCTTGCCGCAAGGCAAAGGGTTCGTGTGCGTATGAATGGGGCAGTGGTTCTGCTGATCGTCAATGCGGTGGTGGCAGGCCTCTTCGCGCTCAGCTATTTCCTGATCGCCCGCATCAGTCGGGGACAACGTCCGGTCATCGCGTTCGGGGTCAGCTACCTTTTGGGCATGGTGACGCCGATCAGCGAGATCGCGATCCGGCTGACCGATTATCCCGCGCCCTTCATGCTGGCGAGCTACATGGCGCTGTTGGGCGGTTTCCTCGCCATGGCGGCAGCGCTCAGCATCTTTCATCGCAAGCGCCCACCCTGGACAGCGATCGCTACTCTTGCCGTGCTGGGCCTGATCACGCGCATTGCGATCTGGGGCGGGACGCGAGACGATCTCATTTATGAGCTGGCCTTCCAGCTGCCCTTGGCCCTCGGCATTCTCCTGTGCAGCCATACGGCCTTTCGCACCGGCAAGGGCCAGCTCAACCACACCCTGGCCGGGCTGTTTCTGCTGAGCGGTCTCAACTTTTTCATCAAACCCTTCGTTGCTGCCGCCCTGGGATCGGGCCAAACCGCAAGAGACTATGCAGGGAGCGCCTATGCGCTTTATTCCCAAGCCAGCACGGCCATCCTACTGACGGCTGCCGGGCTCACCGTTCTGCTGATCGTCATCCAGACGACCATTCAGGAATATGTGCGCACGGCGGAGACCGACCATCTCTCGGGCCTCCTCAATCGCCGCGGTTTCGACCGTCAGGCGCTGGCGCTGCTGGCATCGGCTCCAATCGGCAAGCGTCAGCTCTGTGCCGTGATGATCGACCTCGACCATTTCAAACGGATCAACGACTGCTTTGGGCATGATATGGGCGACCGGGTCATCCAGGCCTTCGCCGATATCCTGCGCAGCACGGCGCCCAAGTCCGCCCATCTTGCGCGCACCGGCGGCGAGGAATTCGTGATCCTGCTCAATCGGGTCACTGCACCCGCGGCGGGTCTTATCGTCGAGGCTATCCGCGCCCATACGCGAGAGCATGGCCATGCCGACCTGCCCACCTTCAGCTTCAGCGCGGGCATTTCGCAATACCAGGCGGGCGACAGCCTAGCCGACCTCATGCGCCGCGCCGATCAGGCATGCTACCGAGCCAAGACCTTGGGACGTGATCGTATCGAGACCGACCACGGGATAGCGGCGGACAGCACGGCCTCGACGGTGGTGCCGTTCAAGGCCGTGAATGCCTGAAGGCCAGCACCCCGGCCCTGGAACCACTTCGATTTTTGAAAGACAGCATGCGCCGCCTTCTCGCCCTTACAGTCGCCCTCGTCCCGTCGAGCTATCCGGCCCTTGCTCGGGCCGCCGAGCAGACCGCCGTGGCTGCCCCTATCATCGTCACCGCGCAGAAGATCGAGCAGCGCGACCTGGATGTGCCGATCACCCTTTCGGTCGCGACCGGGCCGCGCCTCCAGGAGCTCGGGGTGACTGACATCGGCGAACTCTCGGCCTATGTGCCGGGCCTCAATATCCAGATCCAAAGCCCGCATAGCCCCGGTTTCGTGATCCGCGGCATCACGTCGGACAATGGCTCCGCGCAGCAGCCGCCGCGCGTTAGTGTCTACTATAACGGGGTCGACATCTCCCGCGCGCGCGGCGCCTATCAAGGCCTCTTCGACCTTGCACGGATCGAGGTTGCCAAGGGACCGCAGGCGACGTTGTTCGGCACGGCCGCCACGATCGGCGCGGTAAGCCTGGTCCCCAATCTTGCGCGGCCGGGTTTCTCGGCCGGCCTCACGAGCGCTATCGGCAATCTCGGCGCCCTGCGCGAGGAAGGCTTCATCAACATCGGTTCCGAGCGGATCTCCGCTCGCGTCGCGGGGCAGTGGAAAAAGCGCGATGGCTACGTCCCAAATCTCGCGCCGGGCCAGGATGATCTCTACGCGCAGGACCAGCTCGGGCTGCGCGGCGCTCTCCATTTTCAGCCGACGGAGAGTCTTTCCGCGGATCTCGTTCTTACCTACGACCGACAGCGCAATTCCGGAACGCCCTTCCTGTCGCGGCGGCTTGGCCCGACGGCGGCGCAAGGTATCTTCGGAGCAGCCTATCTCGGTGGCTCGCTAGCCTCCGGGGCAGTGCTCGGCGGCGATAAGCTCGGGATCGACCGCCACGTCTATGATGTGAACCTCACGGTGACCGCGGACATCGCCGATGGCTGGTCCTTCACGACGACCAATGGCTATCGCCGGTTCAATTCGCGCGAGGTGTTCGACGCCGACGGGTCGGCGGCATGGTATCTGGAATTCGCCGAGCAGGCCAAAGGCTGGCAGGCAAGCCATGAAGGCCGTTTCACATATCGTGACGCTCAATGGCGGGCGATCTTCGGCTGGAACGCGTTCATCGAAAACGGATCGCAGACAGTCCCCTTCTCCACCGAGGTCGGCACCTATCTGCAGTGCACCGCCAATGTGATCCCGGGGCTCGGCTGTGTCGATGCGAACAACCAGGTCACTGCATCGCGGGCAACCGCGCTCCTGTCGCGAGGGCTGGCGACCGTCATTCCTTATTCCAGTTGGTACCGCAACTCGGGCCGCAATACGACCTGGTCGCTGTTCGGCGATGTGAGCTGGATGGCAGCGCCGCGCCTGGAACTTCTAGCCGGCGCTCGGCTGCTGATCGAGGACCGGCGCTCGGGCTATGCCGCGCAGCAGCCCAATGCGCCGCTCTACGGCCGCCCGCTGCTGCCACTGGTCGACACGGCCGGGGCCACCTATACCGCCAAGCGCAGCTTTACCGCTCTCCTTCCGCGCTTCAGCCTGCTCTATCATCTGTCGCCCGCGAGCACGCTGTTCGCGACCATCTCGCAAGGCCGTCGCTCACCTGCTGTGCAGCTTTCGGCTGCGTCGGGGCCTGTACCTGACCTGTCGATCGTTCCGGCCGAGACGGTCTGGAACTACGAAGCGGGTCTGAAGATCGCGCGCGGCGCCGTCAGTGGCGCGGTTTCGGTCTATTACGACCGATATCGCAACTTCCAGGTCACTGTCCTCGACGTCTCGAGCGGCGCGGTCCGCATCGACAATGCCGGGTCGGCAGGCAATGCGGGCGTGGAGGCGGAACTAGACGTGCGTCCGGTCCGGGGCGTTCGCTTCTTTGGCAACATGGCTTACACGGGCGCGCGGATCGACGATCGGCCGGCCAACGGGATCTATGCCGGCGATCGCTTTCGGCTCCAGCCCCGCTGGCAGGCGGCGGCAGGGATGATGATCGAACACTCCGTATCAGATGCCGTCAGCCTCTTTGCCGCGCCGAACGTCACCTACCGCTCCAAGCTCTATTTCGAACTGCCCAATAGCGAGGCCATCAGCCAGTCCGCAGTGACCCTGATCAATGCTCGGGCGGGAGCGCGCCTGTGGAGCGACCGCCTCGAAATCGCCGGGTTCGTGCGCAACCTTACCGACAGGCGCTACCTGCTCGACGCCGGAAATGTCGGCGGCTCGTTCGGCTATCCTACCTTCATTCCCGCCGAGCCCCGCACCTTCGGCATCGAGATATCGGCCCGCTACTAGCGGCCGAGGCGAGGCAGAGCGCCCGCGAGGGGAGGGCGAAGCGGGTGGCGACCCTCTGTGCCCGCGCCCCCGGTCAATGGCCTTCGCGTGCCTGGTTCTCCCGACGTCCGCCCAGTTTCGCGATGCGCTGCTCATCATCGATCCGGTGCATGGCGCGGCTGAGCTTTTCGAAGGCGCGAACCTCGATCTGGCGAACGCGCTCACGGCTCACCTTATAGACGAGGCTCAGATCCTCGAGCGTTTTGGGTTCATCGATCAGACGACGCTGGACCAGAATATCCCGCTCGCGGTCGGAAAGCGTGCCGAGCGCCTCGAACAGCATGTTCTGGCGGCGCTGGCGCTCCTGCGCGCCGGCAAGCGCCTCGTCCTGGAGGGGACTATCGTCGGTCAGCAGGTCCTGCCACTGATCCTCACCCGTTTCCCCGAGCGGCACGTTGAGCGAGGCGTCGCCGCCCTGCATCATCCGCCGGTTCATGCTGGTGACTTCGGTTTCCGAGACTCCGAGCGTGTTGGCGATCTGGCGGACCTGATCAGGTTTCAGGTCGGTGTCGTCATAGGCCTGGAGGGAGTTTTTGATCCGGCGGAGATTGAAGAACAGGCGCTTTTGCGCGGCCGTCGTGCCGAGCTTGACCATGCTCCAGCTGCGCAGAATGAATTCCTGGATCGAGGCCTTGATCCACCACAGCGCATAGGTCGCAAGACGAAAACCGCGATCAGGGTCGAATCGCCGGACCCCCTGGATCAGGCCGACATTGCCTTCCGAAATGAGGTCGGCAACAGGCAGGCCGTAGCCTCGGTAGCGCATCGCCGCCTTCGCAACCAGGCGAAGGTGGCTGGTCACGAGCTTGGCGGCTGCTTCCGGATCGCCATGCTCCTTGAAGCGCTTCGCAAGCATATATTCGTCTTCGGGCGAGAGGATCGGGAATTTCCTGATCTCCGCCAGATACCGGTTCAGTCCATCCTCACCGGCCGGCGCCGGAATAACGGCGTTCTTGAGTGCAATGTCTGTCATGGCTCTTCACGCAATTACCTGTTTGGCGGGCGAACCTTGCCGCCGGCCAGTCTGCGTGGGTCCTGTGTCCAGGGCCCGCAGCTGTCGCGACGCGGCCAGGCTCTGCCTCGGCTTAACCAGTATAAAATCACTTCAAAGCGTTTTGAATATCCTAATGACGCAAAACCAGCGCCGCAGGTTCCCATCCGGATGCGGCAGCGCAGCTGGTGGGGTTCAACTCTTCGCCATGCACACGATATCGGCTTGCCGTCGCTGGCGAAATCGGGCTCGACGAACTCGTGGCTCGTCAAGGCTCGGACGCCGGATCAACTACCGCGTGCGCCTGCGCAGCTTCGAGACGGTGGCCCGCCTCGTGGAAGCCGGGATCGGCATGGGCATCCTTCCCTTGCGCGCCGCCGAGCGCCTCGGCTCGGATGCTCTCTGCGTCGTGCCACTCTCTGATCGCTGGGCCCACCGCCGCCTGTTGCTCTGCGCCAGACGCTTCGCCGACCTCAGCGGCCATGCCCTGGCGCTCATCGACGAGATCAAGCGCCAGGGGAGCGAGCGCTGACGCGCCCTCGACAGGTCCCTTCGCCAGGAAGGCATTCCGCCGACCCGGGGGCCATTTTCTGCTGGGCTATGCTGCTAATCCCTGCGATATAGTACAATTCACAAAATTGTATTGCGAGTAGCCTTGGATACCGTCCCAGACGAAAAGATCGAATTGCCCGAGACGGACGGTCCGCTGCATGAGCGACTGGCCGTTGCGGTCGAGCAGCTCATTGGCGAGCGCCGCTACCGGCCGGGCGACAGGCTGCCCACGCACCGCGTCCTCGCACGACAGGCCGGGGTTGCCATTGGCACGGTCACCAAGGCACTCGACCTTCTCGGATCGCGTGGCATCCTGCGCGGGGAAGTCGGCCGCGGCACATTCGTCAACGATGTTCGCATCGCGCCGGTCGATGGCGGCACCGTCGATCTTTCCATCAACGGCCCTCCGCAGGTTATTCCCGAGGACATGTTCAAGGCCGCCGCCGACCGGGCCATGCGCGCCTGCCTCGCCTTGCCGCATGGCGGCTATGCCGATCAACGCGGAACGCCGGCCCAGCGACGCGTCCTGGTCGACTGGCTCGCGCGCACCCGGCTGCGACTCGCCGAAGACGACGTGATCCTCACCATCGGTGTCCAGCATGGCGTCCATCTGGCCTTCCAGGACCGGCTTGGGGCATCGCCGGTGATAGCCACCGAAGGTGCAACCTATCCCGGCGCGATCGCCGCCGCGCGTTCCCTAGGCATGCAGATGGTCCCAGTCCGACATGACGGCGAAGGTATGGAGCCCGGCGATCTTGACCGGGTCCTCGTCGCCACCCAGGCCAAGACCGTCTACCTGACGCCTGTCAGTCACAATCCGATCGGCTTCGAGACCGGCGAGGAGCGCCGCCGCGATCTCCTTGCCGTCATCGAGAAGCACGACGCATGGATCGTCGAGGACGACATCTATTCTGTCTACTCGACCCGAAACGCACCGACATTCAAGGACCTGGCACCTGAGCGAACCTATTATCTCAACGGCCTGTCAAAGTGCCTGACGCCTCTCTTGCGGGTCGGCTTGATTGCGCCGCCGCAAGCCAGGCGTTCCGCGATCATGCGCGCCCTGCGAGCGCAGGTCTGGGGGGCACCGCCCTACGGTGTCGAAATGGGTTGCGGGTTGATCGAATTGGGAGCGGATCCGATCGTAGCCTCCATCCTGCGCAAGGAAGCCAAGGCGCGGATCGCGCTGGCCCAGCGCATACTGGGCCTTGATGCCGTTCCAATGCCGGAGGGTGCTCCCCATCTCTGGCTGCCTATGCCAGCCATTCGCGCCGAAAGGCTGGCGCGACGCGCAAGCGAGCAGGGGGTTCGCCTTACGCCGCCCGACTCGTCGTTCGTTGGCGGCGAATGCGCGGGTGGGGTCAGGCTCTCGATCATGGCGACGACCAGCCGGGACGACCTCGAACGCGCGCTTCGCGTGGTCGCGGCGCTTCGCGACGAACCAGAAGAAATGATCGTCTAGCAGCGCTGTGGGGCAGGCTTCTCGCTTCGCCCATTCTTCTCCAGCCGTGTTTGCATCGCCACATGTCCATTCTCGGCCCAAAGGTCGAACGTGCGCTGGCCTTCACCGGGCAGCACCTGAACCATGGGAATCTGGCGCAAGGCTACCGGCCTCTGCAACTCGGCATAGAGCAAGGCGTCGTCGAAGCCGGCCAGGGCGGCGGCCTCGCGATCCGTCGCAAAGTAGATCGCCGAGATCCTCGACCAATGAATTGCCGACAGGCACATGGGACAGGGCTCGGAACTCGAATAGATTACGCAATCCTCGAGGAACGGGCTGGAGAGGCGCTCGCAGGCTTTCCTGATCGCCACGATCTCGGCATGGGCGGTCGGATCATGATTGGCATGGACGCAGTTAAGCCCCTCAGCGACGATCCCACCGCCGCGAACGATAACTGCGCCAAATGGCGGGCCTGACCCGGTCGCCATGGCTTGTTGCGACAGGCTTATGGCCCTTCGCATGAATTCGTCATCCAACGAATTGGTCAGCATGCGCAATGCTCCCGGTCAGCAAGGAAAGGGTATCGGAATGCAGCCACTGCCGATGGCGCGGGCCTTTGCAGGTCACGGCTGCTGCTCCCACGGCGCCAAGACCGCAAACGAGCCGACCAGCTTCAGCAATAGGTCGGTGCCAGCCAGGCAAGGCCAGGTGCGATCCCAACGGAATTGATAAGCGCAATCGCTCCGGCACACCACGCCAAGGCGAGGCCTGCACGATGGCGAATAGACATAAGCCCAGCCGCCGCGACGCCCGCTGCCCCGGCGCCGTGGAGCAGGAACATCGCAGCCCAGTCCTGGCCTGGAATGACCAACGTCAGAAGGAGCGGGTGGATGTGAAGAGCCGCATTGTACAAAGGTCGCAAAGGATCGCCCTGCGGCCTGACGGCGCGCAATGTCGCTGGCAGGCAGGTCGAAACTATGCCGCCGCCCAAGTCGAACGCGACGAATAGCACCAGCGCCCATTGCCAAGCCGCCCAATGCACATTGGCGAGGCGCGCGCATCCGATCGCAACCGCCGCCACGCCTAGGCCCACGATCAACGCGGCCCGATGGTCTTGCGTCGTGGGCCCAGCTTGAGGGGGGCCATTTTCTCTCTGCCTTCGGCCCATCGGCCACCTCGTGAACAAACGCTGGCAATTGAGAGTTCAATAGATACAATAATCGCCGAGTCCATGATTCAATTTGGAGGCGACGTGCAACCTGCCTTTGCGATCGACGGTATGAGGGGCGAGCCGGCCGATGTCGTCGCGAGCACGGCGCAAGCGCTTCAGGTTCTCTGTGACGATGGCGTTGTGCTGGCAGCGCAGCTTTGGCGCGGTGGCCCTGTGCGCAGCGTCGTGGTCATCAACCCCGCAACCGGCGTCCTTGCCCGCTACTACCATCGCTATGCGGCATTCCTTGCCAGTCGCGGCCACGACGTCATCACCTATGACTATCGCGGGATTGGCGGCTCCCGGCCGGCAGCCTTGCGGGGATGTGGCTATCGCGGGAGCGACTGGGGGACGCTCGATTTCGCCGCAATCCTCGATGAAGCGGAACGGCTCGCGCAAGGCCGTCCGATCATGGTCGTCGGCCACAGCATCGGCGGCTTCATTCCGGGGCTTGCCCCGCGCATGGATCGCTGCGCAGCCATGCTTACGGTCGGCGCGCAATTTGCCTACTGGCGCGACTATGCCCGCTGGGCGCGGCTCAGCCATTGCCTCAAGTGGCATGTCGCCATGCCGGCCATCACTGCGCTGCTCGGTTACTTTCCTGGGCGCCGGATCGGCTGGCTGGAGGACCTGCCGGCCGGGGTGGCATTCGAATGGGCCTTCCGCCGGGCGCGAATGGAAAGAAGCCTGCCCCGGGCGGAGCGGGCTGAGATTATCCGCCGGCTTGCGGCCTTCCAGGGGCCGCTACTCGCCGTCACCACAAGCGACGATCCCTTTGGGACGCCAGCGGCGATCGAGCGCGGATTGTCCTACTACGCTGGAGCACGCCGGTCGCTGGCCGTGATTGAGCCTGCTGACATCGGGTGCGAGCACGTCGGCCATTTCGACCTGTTCCACAGCCGCCATCGCGACACCTTCTGGCTCTCCAGCGCGCGCTGGCTCGAGAGCGGTGGCCGATGCTGGGACATTGGCATCATCCGCCCTGTGACGGGGCATTCCCTCACGAAGGGAAACACCCATGCCCCCTGGTCATGACGACAGCACCGACTGGCAGCCGATGGTTGCCCTCGACGTCCCTCCACGCGCCAAGCCCAGCAACTATCCGGAGCCCTTTGCCACCCGGATGAAGGGCCGCGTGAAGCGGCAGTTGGGGGATGCCTTCGGCCTTACCCGGTTCGGCGTCAATCTCACCACCCTGCGGCCCGGAGGGGAATCGGCCCTGCTGCACAGGCACAGCCACCAGCAGGAATTCATCTACGTCCTGAGCGGGACGCCAACGCTGCGAACCGACGATGGGGAATTCGTGCTCCAGCCCGGCATGTGCGCCGGGTTCGCGCCCGGCGGATGTGCGCACCAGCTTGTCAATCGGTCTGGCGAGGACGTCCTCTACCTCGAGATCGGTGACCGCAATCCCGAGGATGGCGGCTCCTATCCGGAGGATGACCTCGAAGCCACCTGGACCGAGGGCGGATGGCGGTTCCTCCACAAGGACGGGACGCCCTACTGATGCTCTCGCACATCTATATCGGAGCCAACGACCTTGCCCGGGCCGAAGCATTCTACGGACCTAGCCTGGAGCGGCTGGGATGGCGCCCCCGCTTTTCCGATCCGGTTGTCGGCTGGGCGGCGTGGCAGCCCGCTGATACGGACAGGCCGCTCCTGATCATCGGCAGGCCCTATGACGGCCGACCGGCCTCGCCCGCCAATGGCGGCATGGTTGCCCTGCTGTCCCCGGATCGGCCGACCGTGGATGCGGCCTTTGCCTTGGCGCTCCAAGTGGGCGGCACCAGCGAGGGCGCTCCTGGCCTGCGCCCCCACTACCACGCCCACTACTATGGGGCCTATTTCCGCGACCCGGAGGGCAACAAGCTCTGCGTCTGCTGCCACGATGCGCCGGGCGAAGGCCCCTCTGCGAAGGTGCGCGCCATGCTGTCGCGCGAGCAGATGGTCCGCCACGGCGAGGAGTGGATTGAAGCCTGGAACCGGCGTGATGCCGAGGCGGTCCTTGCTGGCTTTGCGGAGGATGCGGTCTTTCGCAGTCCCATGGCCGCGAGGATCGCCGGGACGGACCAGCTCGAGGGAAAGATGGAGATGCGGGCCTACTGGCAGGCTGCACTGGACCGGATCCGCCATCTCCACTTCCGGCTGATCAGCATGGTCTGCGACGAGACCGCACAGGCAATGGTCATCCACTACGAAGCTGAGCTCGATGCCTCGGTCATGCGGGCCTGCGAGATCTTCCAGTTCGGGCCTGCTGGCAAGGCCGCGGGCGAGGCGCTCTACGGCCACGCCGCCGAACGACTTGCGCCTGGCTCCCCTTCCGACCCTGATTGCTGAGGACACTGTCCGTGCCGACTTATTCCTATTTCACTGTCGATGTCTTCACCAACCGGCGCTTCGGCGGAAATCCGCTGGCGGTCTTTCCCGATGCCCAGGGGTTAGATGCAACGACAATGCAGGCGCTCGCAGCCGAAATGAACTACAGCGAGACCACGTTCGTACTGCCGCCGGACGATCCGTCGAACACCGCACGCGTACGGATCTTCAACCGCACCGCGGAAATGCCCTTCGCCGGCCATCCCAATGTCGGCACGGCCTGGATCATGTCCTCGCTCGGCCTCGCGAGCGGACCCAGGCTGCGCTTCGAGGTTCCGGCTGGGATCGTCGAGGTCAGCCTGTGCCCCGATGGGAAAGTGGAGATCGAGGCGCCCCAGCCGCTTTCGACGGCCCCCGACCTGCCAGCCGCCCTGGTGGCGCCGTGCCTGTCGATCGACCCGGCCCGGATCATCACCTCGCGCCACCCGCCGCTGGTCGCAAGCGTTGGCATCGACTTCCTGCTCGTCGAATTGGCGGAGGGCAGTCTTGTCCACCTTGCCCCGGACATCACTGCCTTCAGGCAAGCTGCCTCGGTCGAGGACAGCACGCGCCTCTCGATCCTCGCCTACGAACGCTGCGTGGATATGGTCCGCGCGCGAATGTTCGCGCCATTGGCAGGCACCTGGGAGGACCCGGCAACCGGCAGCGCCAATGCGGCACTCGCTGCTCTCCTTCTCTCGCTAGGGGGCGGGGACAAGCTGGAGCTCCAGGCAGTCCAAGGCGTCGAGATGGGGCGGCCCAGCATGCTGTTCCTGCGGGCCTGGCGAATCGGCGGCGAAATCCGGTCCGCAGTCGCCGGACGCTGCGTCCCGGTCTTCAGCGGCACGGTGACCCTGTGAGTTCGCACCATGCCGCCAGCCCAGGCGTGCCCCCCGGACACTTGGCCATGGCCCTGCTGGTCGTAGCCGTCTGGGGAACCAACTTCGTGGTGATCCACGAGGGGCTCGCGGAATTTTCCCCGCTAACCCTTGGGGCGCTGCGCATCTTCTTTGCCTCGGTGCCCCTGCTGCCCTTCCTGCCTTGGCCTGACGTGCGGCCGCTCACGGTCATCTCATACGGCCTGCTCAGCGGCGCCCTTCAGTTTGGGCTGATGCTCTATGCGATGAACGGGCATGTCTCGCCCGGCCTCGCCTCGACCTTGCTCCAGATGCAGGCTCTTTTCACCGCGGTCATCGCTGCCCTGGCGGGAAACGAGCGCCTCGACCGACGCGATGTCCTGGGCCTTATCATTTCAGGGTTCGGCATTGCTGTGATCAGCGGGCACGTTGCGAACGGCGACGCCAGCATCCTCGGTATCGCCTGCGTCCTTGGGGCTGCGCTCGCCTGGGCCTGTGCGAACATCATCGTGCGCCGTGCCCGGCCAGCGCGAGCCATCTCGCTCGTCGCCTGGAGCAACCTTTTCGCGATCCCGCCGCTGGTTGCCGCGACCCTCCTGGTCGACGGCCCCGACCGGGTACTTCGTAGCATTGTCCATGCCAGCTGGGGCGGCTGGATGGTCGTCTTATGGCAGGCCCTTGCCAATGCCCTGTTTGGCTACAGCGTGTGGAACTGGCTGCTGGCCCGGCATCCGGCATCGCGGATTGCACCACTGGCGCTCCTCGTGCCCGCCTTCGGCCTCGGAGCATCTGCCTGGTATCTTTCCGAGCCGCTCCAGCCTTGGAAGATCATCGCCGCGCTGGCCATTGTCGGGGGCCTGTTCCTCGGCATGACCCGTCCGCGCCTGACCACCCAGAGCGCCGCCGCTGCACCGGCAGCTTCACGCGGGAAGCCAGCATCCTGATCCGGGCGGGTTCATTCTTTCACTCCGACCGTATGCCCCGACTGCACGGGGTGCTCGGTCCTTGGCCGGTCCGTGGATCGCGAACAGGCAATATATTGGCGCCGAACGCCGGCGGCATTGCGGATCACGCGCAGTTGCGCCCTTGGGAAAGAGTCTGGGGGCCGGGCTGACCCGGCGGGAGGGAAAAGCCGAGCATGCCTGCCGACCGATGGCGGTCGCGGCTGGCGCCAAGCGTAGCCCTGGCGGATGCCTTCATTCGCTCCGCCCGGGCGGCAGCGTCGCCAGGCGACCTTGCCCTGTTGATGGAGGCGGTCACCGCCGACCTGGGCTTTCGTTACTACGCACTCATCCATCACGCCGACCTGCGCGGCTCGCCCCCGGGCCGGGTTGATGTCCGCCACTATCCCGAGGCAGTTGCTGCCCGGATCATCGACGAGGGCCGGTATCGCCGCGATCCGGTCATCCGGGCCTGTGCCTTCGCCGACGGCGCCTTTCTCTGGTCCGAGCTCGACCGGATCATCCATCTTGATCGTCATGACCGTCGCTGCCTCGAGGCAGGCCAGGCCGAAGGGCTGAACGAGGGCATCACCGTGCCGTCCGTGCTGCTCGGGGACTGCATGGGCTCGTGCACCTTCGCCGGGATCAAATCGCCGAAGCGCGCAGTTCGCCTGCTCGGCCCCGTCCAGATGATCGGCATATTCGCTTTCCAGGCAGCACGCCGCCTGGTCACGGGCCAGCGCCAGCCACGGCCGGTGCCGCGCCTGCACCCCCGGCCGCGCGACTGCGTGATCCTTGCCGGGCGGGGCCTGTCCAACAAGGAAATCGCGCGAACCCTCTCGCTCACCCCGCGCACCGTCGATGGCTACATGACCGAGGCACGCGAGCTCTTCGGCGCCCATGATCGCACCGAACTGGTCGTGAGCGCGATCTTCGCCTTGCGCCCTTTGTCGATCATGCCACCGATTAGCGTGCAGACGAACGGGGTGATCCAGAACGGCCATATCTTGCAGCACCCTGGCCGGGGCAGCGACGTCAATTTCGATTGAGGCCCATTTCGCGGCTTTGAAGCTTGCGTTTCCAGAGTTGCTCGATGCTCCGAATCTCGTCGAGAGTCGCCGCCGATCCACTGACTTCCAAGATGCTGACCTGATAGTCGCCTGGCTCGCTGCTCTTCAGGCCAAGATTGCCACCATGACCGTCCTGAGCGTAATTCATCCAGCGGCCGAAAAACCCGCCTTCACCTGTCGCCGAGCCCACATATTGCTCTTTCGTTTTGGCCGAGGTGAGAAGGTAAATTCCGCGTGCGGCGCGCAGCGCTGACACCCATGTCGCCGGCAGGCTCTGCACCTGCGATACGTTCGTCACGAAGTGCGTGTACCCGGGAAAGGCGTCTTCACGAAATGCGCGCGTGAGCTCGATGATTGGCTTGTTCTGACGGTCGGGACGCTGCACCCATTTGCGCGCGCCCGCGCCCCATTCAATCCAGAGCCGGCCGATATAGGGCTCCAGATGCGAGGTGAGCGCCGTGCGGTATTGGTCGAGCGTATCGGCGGTCAAGGTGATGCCCGCGACCTGGTGGAGCGGGTCCAGCCAGCCTGGAGGCGCGGCGCCAATATGCTCCGCCGTGTAGATCCCGGCAAACAACGAGCCTCCTGTCGGCGGCGCGACAAAGCTCGCCCAGATCGGCGCGGCCAGGCTGGCCCGATTTCCGGAGGTCTGAACGCTTTGATAGTCCTCGAAGGCCGGTCGGTCGTCGCGCCACAGGCCATAAGGCGTGCGTCCCGTCGACGCCTTGGTCTGGTGTCGCAGGAGGCGAACATCGGCCGGGTCAAGCCCGGCCTTTTCGAGAAGATCGGTGAACAGCAGCATTTACAGAAACTTGTAGCCCGCGTGGTCGTCGAACATCGTAGCGTCGCGCACATAATCCGCGACCGTATCGAGCGACTTGTGCCGGCTGTGGTCCTTCATTTTGAAGAGATTGGCGCGCTGGGATGCTGCCTCTGTGAGAAACCCCGCGCGAAGCGAATGGCCTGAGTAGAGGGCAGGATCGAGGCTTGCCGCAGTCGCGCAGGCCTTGACGAGCCGCGCGACCGTCTTGTCGGTCATCGGTTGATCGGTAAGCCCGTCCGAGCGGGTCAGCCGCCGAAAAAGAGGCGCCTGCCGCGCCTCGCCGGTCTTCGTATCAGCGCCGTCAAGGGCGGCGGCGGACATCCAGGCCTTCAAGAGCCGGATCGGCTGTATCGCCCGGCCCTCGGGGATGGCGACAACTTGTCCGAGTGCTTCCTGATCGCGCTTCGATTTCGGGATAGTAATGCGAACGCCCTCAGCGGTGAAGACGAGATCGCCCAACTGCATCGCGGCGAGCTCAGAACGCCGGAAGGCTCCGGCCATGCCGATCGCCAGGATCGCGCGGTCCCGAACGGCTCGCAAACCATTGCCCTTTATCGTGGCGAGCATGGCTTTGAGAACATCAGCCTCCGCCGGCGCCTTCTGGAGCTTCTTGCGCGCATAGCGTCGGCGAACGCCCGCCATCATCTGGGCAATGATGCCGGCCGTGTCGCGCGCCGTAGGCGGAGCGAAGCCGGCCTCTTTATGGTGATGATTGATTGCCGCGACGCGGCGTCCAATCGTGACCGGCGCGATACCAGCCTCGGCCTCGACATGGGCAAAAAGCGCGACAATGTCGGGGTGGGCTGGCATGGCCTCGACGTTGCGCGCATCGCAGAAGGCGCAGAAGCGTTCCCAGTCGCTGGCGTACGCTTTTTGGGTCGAGCTGGCCTTGGCAGCAGCCAGCGTTTCGCGCGCACCCCCGATTTCCGCGAGAAGATCGGCGGGAAGATTGGTCGATAATGGAAGCAGGTCGCGTGCCATCGCGATCAGCCTAACAGAGCCCCCTCTCGGCGTAAATCCTATGTCCGAGAATCCCATTTATCGGACATAAGTGGATGGAGTGGATCCCCAGACCTGATGAACCGTCGCACGCTTACCCAGCCCCCGGCCGTGTGGCTTGATAGCGCAGCTGGTGGCACAGCGGCTCGCCGGCGGAATAGGCGCGGACGCTTTCCAAGGTGGTCTCGGCGATGGCTGTCAGCGCTTCTTCGGTGAGGAAAGCCTGGTGGCCCGTCATCAGGACATTGGGAAAAGTCAGCAGGCGCTGGAGGATGTCGTCGTCGATGATCTCGCTGGAAAGATCG
The DNA here is from genome assembly GCF_000293195.2 of Sphingomonas sp. LH128. NCBI lineage: Bacteria > Pseudomonadati > Pseudomonadota > Alphaproteobacteria > Sphingomonadales > Sphingomonadaceae > Sphingomonas > Sphingomonas sp. LH128. The sequence continues at coordinate 27,218 of NZ_ALVC01000140.1, read as the reverse complement.
TCGAAGAAGATGCCCGCCTCCTGCTCATAGACATCGAGCGCAACACCGCCCAGCCGGCGCGCCTTGAGCGCCTCGATCAGCGCGGCACTGTCGATAAGCGCGCCGCGACTGGTATTGACCAGAACCAGATCGGGCCGCGCTGCCGCCAGGACGCGGCCATCGATCAGATGGCGGGTCTCGGGCGTGAGCGGGCAGTGCAAGGTGATGATATCCGCTTCGCGAAGCAGGTCGTCGCGCCCGACATAGCGCACGCCGATCGCGACGAGCGCTTCGTCAACGACAGGATCGCTGGCCAGGACCTCACACCCAAAGCCAGCCCGCAAGGCCCGAGCGACAAGCCCGCCAATCTGTCCCGTTCCCACGACGCCCGCGACCCGTCCGTGCAGGTTACGGCCGACAAGGCCATCGAGCGCGAAATTGTTCTCACGAACCCGGGACCATGCGCGGTGGATCTTGCGATCGAGCGCCAGCAGGAGACCGATCGTGAATTCGGAAACCGCGTGCGGCGAGTAGGCCGGCACCCGCACGACGGCGAGACCGAGCGTCTCGGCCGCCACGAGATCGACATTGTTATAGCCTGCGCAGCGCAACGCGACGAGACCCACCCCGCCTTCGGCCAACACCTCGAGCACCTGCCGGTTGGCGATATCGTTCACGAAGATACAGGCGACGTCAAAACCGCGCGCGAGCCGCGCCGACGTGGGCGACAGGGCAACGTCAAGGAAATCAAGATCGAACCCATAGGCCATGTTCGCCTGGGTCAGGAACTGCCGGTCGTACTTCCGCGTGCCAAAGATCGCGATGCGCATGTCGGCCTCCGAGCGCGGACTCGTCCGCGAGAGCAAAGAGGATGAGCGACCGCACTGCCGGCGGAAAGCCTTTCGCGCGTGTGTCCTTCAGATTTTACGCATTTTGTCGCAAAAGGCCGAACTCCATTAATCACTTTGTGAAATGGGAAAGGTTCAATTTCCTCCGGTTTCGATTGGCGATGTTCCCCTTTCTCTTTTGCCTGCGCGATCAACATGACGCGCCCTTGGTCATCCTCGCGGCTATAGTCTGTCTCCTGACGGCGGCGGCAACCGTTCGCCTGTGTCGGCAGGCGGCCTGGATAGACACAGGTTCGCGCAGCGTGTGGCTGACGATGGCGGGGCTGACTGCCGGTCTTGGGATCTGGGCCACGCACTTCATCGCGATGCTGGGCTACGATCCCGGCATCGTCATGGGCTATCATGTCCAACAGACCGTAGTCTCGCTCCTGGTCGTACTGGCAGGCGCGACAGCGGGCCTCTTCATTGCGACACGCGCGCCGCACCGGCTCGGCGCGCTTCTTGCCGCTTCGGTTATGGGCGGCGGCGTCACGGCCATGCACTATCTTGGCATGGCGGCGCTCGAAATGCCTGCGCTCATTCGTTGGAAGGCCGATTATGTCGCGGCCTCGGCCGTGTTCGCAATCGTCCCGCTGGTCTGGGCGCTGCCGCTTGCGCTACGCGGCAGATCGCTCGCCAAAGGCGCGGCGGCCGCAGGTCTGATCACCGCCGCCGTCGTCCTGCTACACTTTACCGGCATGACCGCGATCACGCTGATCCCGTCGCGAGGCGATTTTTCACCCCTCAGCATGATGTCTCCCCGCGCCATGTCGCTCTGGATATTTCTCGCGGTCTCCTGCACGATCGCTCTGACCGCGGCGGCGGCGATCACGAGCCGGCGGACGGGCATCAAATTGCGGCGACAGGAACGCGAGAATCAGCTTCGCGTCCAGGGCATGAAGGCCCAACTCGACCTGGCCCTTGAGAATATGCACCAGGGCCTGTGCCTATATGACGGCGACGGTCGGCTTCTGCTCTGGAACCAGCGTTTCCTGGATCTGTACGGGCTTGGGCGCGATGCGCTCCAATGCGGCATGACGGTGGGTCAAGTGATCCGCACCGGCATTGCCAACCATCTTCCCGTTGCCGAGGTCGAGCAGCGCGCAGCAGAAATCGAGCGTAACCTCGCCCAGGCACTGAGCGCTTCAGGAGACGCGCCCGCAATCTCGGAATATCCCGGCGTCGTGGTGAGCGTACGTTCGCGCGCGCTTCCCGACGGCGGATGGGTGAGCACCTTTGACGATATTACCCAGCAGCGCCGTTCGGAGGAACGAATCCGGCACCTGGCGCTGCATGACGGCCTGACCGGCCTGCCCAACCGGCGCAGGTTCAACGATGTCGTCGACCGCGATCTCGACGTTGCGGCGCGGGCCGGTTCGCGCCTGGGACTGGTCGTTGTCGACCTCGACAATTTCAAGGATATCAACGACAGCCGCGGCCATTCAGCCGGTGACGAGGCATTGAAGATGGTCGCCGCAGCGCTCAAGGACGCGGTTCGCGAGAATGAACATGTCGCGCGGCTGGGTGGCGACGAATTCGCCGCCGCAATTCTGTACCGCGAAGACTATGAGCTTGCCGACTTTGTAACGCGCCTGAGCACCGGGCTGGCGGCGATCAATGCCGGCAATGCGCACGATCTGAGCGTCCATGCGAGCCTTGGGATCGCAACCTATCCGGCTGACAGCCAGGATCGCGAACAGCTGTGCAATCATGCTGATCTCGCCATGTACCGCGCAAAAGGGACGGTAGGCGAGCGGATCTGCTATTACGAAAAAGGCATGGACGAGCAGGCGCGCGAACGCCGGCAACTCGCCGCCGACCTTCGGGGCGCCGCCGCGCGCGGCGAGATGACGATCCTCTACCAGCCGCAGCGTTCGCTCAAGGACGACAGGGTAAACGGCTATGAAGCTCTGCTGCGCTGGACCCACCCCAAGCGCGGCCTGGTTCCCCCTGACATCTTCATTCCCGTTGCTGAAGAAACCGGCGAGATCCTGGCCCTGGGCGAGTGGGTGCTGCGGCAAGCCTGTGAGGAGGCGGCCCGCTGGGGTGACGGACTGACCGTGGCCATCAACCTTTCCGCCGTGCAGTTGAGCCAAGCGAGCCTGCCCGAGAGCGTGGCCCAGACCCTTCTGGAGACCGGACTCGCACCAAGGCGTCTCGAACTGGAGATCACTGAAACCGCGATCATTGCCGACAAGCCGCGCGCCTTGCATATTTTGCGTAAACTCAAGGCGATGGGTATCGCCATTGCTATCGACGATTTCGGCACCGGTTATTCCTCGCTCGACACGCTTAACTCGTTCCCCTTCGACAAGATCAAGATCGACAAATCATTCGTCATCGGGTCCGAAGAGCGGCCGCAGGCCAGAGCAATCATCAGGGCTGTGCTCGCGCTGGGCCACAGCCTTGGCGTCCCTGTGCTCGCCGAAGGGGTGGAGACCAGCGGGCACGTCGACCTGCTGGTGGCTGAGGGGTGCGACCAGGTCCAGGGCTACCTCTTCGGGCGCCCCGCCCATGCACCAAGCCTTCTTGCGGGGGAACAAGCTCAACTGGCCGCCGGTTGATCCGCAGGTCCGTCGCGCAACGACGCGGGAGCGTCGCGAGGCGTCATGGGAGGGCGATGTCGGAAGCGAGGGCGAACCGTCCCCTTAGCTCCCAAGCTATCGGTCGAGAAAGGACCGCGAGCCGAAACGGCAGCCCCTTTTGCGAAGCTGCCGTCCCTCAGCGCGACCCGATGCTACTCCGAATTTGCATCCTTTTGCCTATATATAACATCATTTCCCATCCTCAAAATCTAGTTTTGATGTATAAACCATCACACTGATTGACGGGTGCCGTCTTTAGGTCGGGTGGCCGGCATCAACCGGTGACATCTCCCTCTTTCATCCTACATCACGCCCAAATCCAACTAGCGACTGGATAAGGCTCTTGAATTCATGGAAGAACAGCTTGCTCAGACATTCCTTCTGATCGCGGCTGCATTTGTGGCCGTTGCCATCCTGGCGAGGCTGCGCCTGTCGCCGGTCTTGGGCTATCTCGCCGCGGGCCTGCTCCTGGGCCCCCATGGCATAGGCGCAGTAACCGACAGCGAAGGCACCCATTTTTTCGGCGAGCTCGGCATCGCTCTCCTCATGTTCGTGATTGGCCTTGAATTTTCCGTGCCTCGGCTGCTGTCCAGCGGGGGCGCCATGATCGGGCTCGGGTTCGGAACCGTGGCAGGCGCAACACTGCTGGCGGGAGCTGCGAGCCATTTCCTCGTAGGATTGCCGCTTCTGCCAGCGGCCCTCCTGGGCGGCGCCATCGCCATGTCATCGACCGCCATCATCCAAAAGCATCTCGTCGACACCGACGCGGTATCGAGCCGCCACGGCGTGGCTGCGACCGGCATAGTCCTGTTTGAGGACCTGGTCGCTTTGATCCTGCTGTCGCTCATTGCTGCCCTTCCAGACGCGGCCAACGAGGTCGAGATGGAAAAGGTGCTGCTGCGTATGGGTGTCAGCTTCGTGGCATTGGCGGGCGTGGCTCTTCTCGCACGGCGGACTCTGGGCCGACTGCTCGGTTGGGTCGCGAGATCCGGCCAGGACGAAACTTTCCTGCTGGCCGTGCTGACGCTTGTGGTGGGCGCGTCGCTCGCAGCCGAAATGATCGGACTGTCACTTCCTATCGGCGCCTTCGTAGTCGGGATGATGGTCGGCGAAAGTGACTTCAGGCACCAGCTCGAAGAGGAAATCCGGCCATTTCGCGATCTGCTGCTGGGCATCTTCTTCGTGACGATTGGCATGTCGGTCGACTGGTCGCAGATCCTGGCCCAGCCGGCTGTCACCTTTCTCGTTCTGGCCGCGATCCTCGTCGTCAAGTTCCTGGTCGTCTTTGGGGTCACCCGTCTCTCGGGCCTCCCGGCAAGCAGCGCGGTCAAGACCGGCTTGCTTCTGGCGCATTCGGGTGAGCTTGGGCTACTCATCGTGGGCAGGTCGCTCGATAGCGCCCTTCTGTCGCCCGCGATCGGCCAGCCCGTCCTGGGCGCGATCGCCGCGAGCATGCTCGTCGGACCGATCCTGGGGCAGTGGAGCGACCGGGCCGGAGATCTCATCCGGCGAAGCCGGGATCCGCGCGGCGCGGAGATCGAAACAGCCGTTCGCACAACATCTCAAGAGCTCAAGGGTCATGTTGTGCTTGCCGGCTGCGGCCCCGTGGGCCGTCTGGTCGCGCTCACACTCGAGGCGAGCGAAATTCCATACCTGGCGATCGAGCGAAACGTGGAGCGCCTTCGCCGCGCCCAACAGGAAGGTCATAATGCGGTTTTCGGCGACGCCAGCCGAGCGGGAATACTCAAGGCAGCCGGCGTCGATCGCGCTGCGGCCATCATCGTGCTTGTCAACAACTGGCATCGGTCGGTGCGCATCATTCGCGAAGCCAAGCGCCTGAACCCCGCGATCCAGGTGATCGCCAGCCTTCGCGACGATGCGCATCTGGGTGAGTTGGCGCAAGCGGGCGCGGCACATGTCTTTCCCGAAAATTATGCTGCGGGGCTTGGGCTCAGCGCCCAGGCCCTCATGACGCTCGGCATGTCTGCGGACGATGCGACCGATAGGATTCGGGCCATGCGGGCGCAGCTCAGTCCGGACCTTCAGATCGTGCCGCGGTGAGTTGCCAGCCCGACCAACCCCCCTCCAACTAAATCATTACGGCGCCAACATAAAATGTGGAGATAGGCGCGCGGATGACTTACCTTGGATGCAGTGACAAACCAGTGAAGCAGGCTTCAGCCATGGTGCGATCTGAACTTGTGGCCCTCCTGGCCAAGGAAAACCCGGAACTCTCCGCACAGGAGATTGAAAAGATCGTCGATCTCTTCTTCGAAGCGGTTGTCGACCAGCTAGCCGCTGGCGGGCGTGTCGAGCTGCGCGGGTTCGGTGCCTTTTCGACGCGGCTGCACGAGGCTCGCACCGGGCGAAATCCGCGCAGCGGCGCGGCCGTGCCGGTCCCGGCCAAGCGATCCGTGCATTTCAAGCCAGGCAAGGCGATGCGGGAGAGGCTGATCGCCGCGGCGGCTGGCATGATCAAGGCAGCCCCCTCTCCCGCCGCAGCTTCTTCCACCGCGTCGGCCGAAGCGCGCGCAGCCTGAAATCCCTCGGGAGCGCAGGGGTCATGTGACGCCTTCGGCGTAAAATTGCTCGCCTGTCAGCCGATTGCGCGATGTTCGGGGTCCGCCAGGCGAAAGCAGGTCGCAAAACGGCCCTGGTCGGCGACGTTGACCCCTGCCTCTTCGAAACAGCCACGCCACCGCGCATGAACCCTGTCGGCCATGGCGATAGCGATCGCGCGCGCATCCTCGTCCGCCAGGTCGAACTGCGCGACCTGCGAGAGCGCGTTGGCAAGGGTGGCCTGGCGACCCTCGGTACCCACGCCTAGCACGAGCCGGCGATCCAGGCCCACCTGCGGCTTGGGTACGACGTCATAGAGCGGCGACAGCCGCCACCCCTTCCCGTCCCACAGGAAACCATGATTGCGCAGGTGATCGTCGTCATTGGTGACGAGGATGTTGAAGACCATGCGCCTGAACAGTTCCTCGAGATCCCGCCGGACCGCGGTGCCGTGCTGGCGCAGCGTCGCACCGAGATCGGCATAGGCATAGCGGCTGACCTCGCTTTCATGCGCGCCCAGCATCGTAAGCCCCGATGCGAAGGAGGCGCGCAGCATCCGGTTGCCGTCCAGCCTGCGATCGAAACGTTCGATCAGATAGATGTCGCGGCCGAGCAGTTGCTCGAAGCGAAGCGACGGAACGTCGAGCCCGCATTCAGCGGCGAGCCGCATGGTGGCTAGCTCGACCCGGCACTCGGGAAAGGTGTCGTTGCGTGCTGGAAACTTGGCGATCCAGGACTGGCCCTCGATCGTCGTCGCCGCCTTTGGACGCGCGCCGCCCAGCGACGAGCCGGCGGTCAGGAGGGGGCGCAGATTTTCGCTGAGCTGGTCGACCTCCTGCGCTTCTTCGGCAGCGGCAGCCAGTTCTGCCAGGGTGAACTGTTCGCCGGGCGCGTCGGCTTCGCCCCACGGCGCCAAGCGCCTTGGCGCCTCTAGCGTGGGACCGAACGCCAGCGCGCCGACGCGGTGGTCGCCGGATGCGAGCAGAAGATCCGCCTCGCTTGGCGTTCGCTCGCCCATCGCCTTGTACATGAGATACTGACCCCACCCGTCGGGCGCGGCGTCGCGAATCCCATTGAAGACGGCAAAGCCTTCCTCGGTCCGGAATTCCTGGCGCGTGCCGGCCGGCGGCAGCGGCAGGGTCACAGGATCGATCGCGACACGGTCGGGCCGCTCGAGATAGCGATTGCCGTATGCGAAGGTCGCGTAGCTGGCACGCGGCTCGCTGTGGAGGCGCAAAAGGCCCGCGGGGACGGCAACGCCGTCCAAATAGACGAAGACGAAGGTTTCGATGTCGGCCATGGCTTAGAAATCCAGCGGATCGTCGCGCCGCGGCGTGTGGATGCTGTGCGGCAGGCGGCCGATTTCCTCGCTGGTCCCGACCCTGTCGGTTTCAGGGGCGACGAGCGATTCCAGGCGAGCCGTCATACCTAGCACGAAGAGAGCGCTCGCCAGCGCTGCGAGACCTACGGTCGGATCGCCAGCTTCGAGACGCTGCAGCGTCTGCACCGACACCAGCATACGCTCGGCCATCAGTTTCTGCGGGATGCGTCGCCGCTTGCGTGCGGTGCGCAAGTCTTCGCCCAACTGGCGAATGGCACGCTGACTTTGGGGCGGCAGACCGCTGGAGGCTCGAGAGGCGCGAGGCATGGAAAGTGCATGACATATCATGTGAAAATGAGCAATTAAAATGATATGTCACGCCCAACTGAACGATTTCCCTGCCGTCCTGCTCAGGCGCGCAACGCGCGCGCAGCCGCGTCTGTAATCGTGTAAACCGCTTCGCGCTGCGCACCGCGATTATGATGATCGACGCGAAAGCCCTGATAATGCCTGCGCACAAGGCCGGCTCTTACGAGGTCCGAAACAGCGCGGCTGACATTGCAACGGCCCGAGCGCCGGATGCGCACTTTCACCTCCTCCTGGACCACACGGGCCGCCTCCTGCGGATCGTCAGGCAGTGCCTTCTGCGCCTCAAGGCCCGACCGCACCTGGTCGACGATGGCGAGGCGGCGCGCATCGCGCTGCGCAATGGGCACGAGAGAGTCGCAGAGCCAATCGCGCAAAGGAATGCGCTCGCCATCCACCTGGACGTAAGGACCTGCACTGCCGCTGTTCCGCCCCGCCGCCTTGGCGATCAGGTTGAGCACCATGAAGGCATAGCGCGGCCGCCGCGAAACATCGGCGATGCGCTCGATGAGGGCAGGCAAATTCAGGTCGTCGGACGGCGGCTGCCTGACCGGATCGACGGAGGCGAAGAGGTCGGGTTGCTGGAACATAAGATGAATCTATCACGCGCGCGCGCAATGTGAATCCCCAGCGGACAGCACATCCAAGTTTTTCCACCCGTGACATTTTACCGAGCCGGAACCGCCATGGGTTCCACTCAAGCGGGTTCGGTGATCCGTGCCAGATCAGCCCGAAGCCGCCAGACGACACCGGTCGGCTGATAGTCGATGACTCCCTTGCCGCCGAGGTCGCTGGCAAGGCTGGCCATCAACCGGGTGCCGAACCCGCCGCGCTCGGGCGCGCACACGATTGGCCCGCCTCGCTCCGCCCAGCAGATCGTGAGGAAAGACTTTCCCTCTTCCTCCTCGATGGCCCAGCTGAGGTCGACCTGCCCGCCCGGCACCGACAGGGCGCCATATTTCACCGCATTGGTGGAAAGCTCGTGGAGCGACATGGACAGAGCCAGCGAGGCCCGTGCCGATAGAAGAAGGTCAGGCCCCGCAATCCGGATCGCGCCTGTGCGAGCGCCATGAAGCGCCGTTGTCCCTTCGGCGACAGCGCCGATCGGCGCCACCGTCCAGTCGGTGCGGGTGAGCAACTCGTAAGCGGCGCCCAAGGTCTGGAGGCGCTGCCCGATCGCGGTACTCGCCTCCTCCATCGAGGGCGCGCTGCGAAGCGACTGGTGGACGATGGCATTTACCACAGCGAGCGTATTCTTGACCCGGTGCTGGAGCTCGCCGGTCAGGAGCCGCCGATGCATCTCGGCATCCTTTTCCGCAGTGATGTCCCGCACCGTGCCGACGAACTTCTGTTCGCCGCCCAGACCTACGGCAAGCGCGCCCTTGGCGTGGATCCAGCGCTCACGGCCATCACGAGGATTGACCGTGCGATATTCGACGCTGACCGTGCCTGCGCCTCCAGGAGCGAGCGCCTCGGCGATAAGGGCAGCGACCCGCTCGCGATCCTCGGCATGAACCCGCGCGAGAAACGAGGTTTCATAGTCGAGCGCTTCGTCAGGTTCGTGGCCAAGCAACTCCCGGGTGCGCGCGTCCCATTTGAGCGAACGCAGCGCCGGCGTCGATTCCCAGGCGCCGAGTTCGCCTGCGTCGAGGGCAAGACGGGTCCGCTCCTCGCTGGCAGCGAGCTGCGCGAGCGTTTCCTGCTGCTGGCTGAGCGACCTGCGCAATTCCAGCTGCGTCATGACCTGGCGCGCCAGCACTTCGAGGGTGAGCCGCTGGAAGGGCGTGATGCCCTCCGGGCGAGGCTGGCGGTCAAGAACGCAGAGCGTGCCGATGGGCAGACCGTCGGGTGTCTTGAGAAGCGCCCCGGCATAGAAGCGAAGACCACCTTCGGCCGTAACCAGGGGATTGCAATCGACCCGCGGATCGAGCCGTGTGTCGGGGATCACCATCATGTCCTCCTCGAGCAGCGCATGCGCGCAGATCGAGACTTCCAGAGGGAGTTCGCGCGCGCCGATGCCGATTTCGGCCTTGAACCACTGCCGCGCGGCCGCGATGAGGTTGACCACGGCGATCGGCGCGCCAAGCGCCTCGGAGGCCAGACGTGCGATGTCATCAAAGATCGGCTCGGTCGGCGTATCAAGAATGTCATAGCGGTCCAGCGCGGCAACGCGCTCGTCCTCGCTCCAATTTCGGCCGGACGTACTAGGGACCTTGGAGATGTTCGTTTGTACCATCCCGACTGAGTAGCAGCTTTAGGCGGTAAAGTGCGGCAATTCGCCGCAGCCAGAGCATTTCAGAGAAAGCCACAAAGCATAATAGCCAACTTCCGCGCACAACTCCTGTGCGTCGAGGCTTCCAGGGCATTCCGCCTCGCCTGCTCCGCCTCACATCCGATACCATCCGTGACACTTTACCCCGATCTCTAGGTAAAGTGTCACACGCGACATCAGGATTGGAGTAGGACGGCACGCTGCCTGTTTCTGATGGAATCGCTTGATCCTTGCGACCGAACCGTCACGATGCAGGATCCTTTGTAGCGGTGCGGGGAGCGACATATGGGCAGATGGACAGGCATCGGCGCACTCGCGGCAGTTGTATGGGCGCCGCCGCTCATGGCCCAATCGGCAGGCATGACCCGCGAACAGGCGAAAGCCCTCTATGGCGCGGGCGGCTTTCCTGTCGTCACCGACGCCGTCGGGCCGACGAACCGCTGCGGCAAACCGGCAAGGCCGCGCATTACCTTCGTCGATATGAACGGCGATGGACGCAAGGAAGCCCTCTTTATCGACAGCGGAGATTGCTACCAGCAGGAGAAGCGCTGGTATGCCGTCGCCACCCAGGGCGCGGATGGCCGCTGGCGCCGCATTCTGGAAGGGGAAGGCTCCGTCGCGGCGTCGGGTACAGCAGTCAACGGCTGGTTCATGCTCAACGCGACGCGCGGCGGCGTGACGACGCGGCTCGCTTATGATGGCAATGTCTACGCGGACGCACGTATGGCTTCACAGGCGGCGCGGGCCGCCCCATCGACGGCTCGAAATGCCACCTCGGGTCCAGCCGCCGCCGCGCCCGCTGGAGACGCCGCGATCTTCCTTGCCGCCGGCTTCCACCTCAAGAAGGGTCGCTGGGAAAGCGGCTGCAACGATGGCGACGAGGACAATGGGCCAGGGTCCTATGGGCCCGGCACGATCGAGGAGCGGCGCGACTTGAACGGCGACGGCAGACCCGAGGCCATCATCACCGAAGGCGGCACCTATTGTTACGGCAATACGGGCGCCGCCTTCTGGGTAATGAGCCAGCAGGCCGACGGCCGCTGGAAGCGCATGTATAATTCGGTCGGTATCGCCGATATTCGTCCCACCAAGGGCGCGGACGGTTGGCCCGATATCGGCATCGGCGGCCCCGGCCTTTGCATGCCGGTCGTGCGATGGAACGGCCGGGCCTATGTCGACTTGCGGGTCGAGGGTAAGGGATGTGCCCGTTAAGCCGACACGGGATTGCCGAAGCGATTGGCGCTCCGCGAGCCCGGCTCGATGCAAAGCCATAGCTGGGTGATGATCCCAAGAGTCGCGATGGCCATGGTCAAAGGCGCGTCGGTCGCCAGCGGGTCGCCGCGCAGCGTCGTCCAGACCAATCCGACCGTATTAAACCCCGATAATCCAACGTCGTGGAAACGCTTGACCGTAATGGCGATCCCCACCCAGAGCGCCAGCGCGCTAATGACGACGAGCGCGACGTTGATGGCGGCGGCATAGCGTAGCGCGAGCAGCGGGTTGAAAGGCACGAAATCGAACGCGATCGCCCAACCTGTGGCCACCACCGCCAGGAACGGGGCGCGGCCCACTCGCCCTTTTGGAGACAGCAGGATTTCCCCAATATCCATTCAGACGTCCCTTTCCGTCACTGACTGAGATACCTTCAGCATCACGTTCCTCAGCGGCTGGATTTGATCCATCACACCAGCGACTGTAGGCGCAGCAGAACGGGGAATGCGGATGGTGCGGTAGCCAGCGCTCGCCGTCATGGCGTCGCGCTTGAGATCACGAGAAGCGTTATGGGTGCTGTCGTCTACCTCGATCAGGGCTACGATTTTCCCGGTTGTGCGATCTTCGACGACGAAATCTACGATCTTCTGAGAAAAAGCGTTCCGATCCGACGCATACCGACGGCGGCCCACGGGTTTTGGTGCGGCCATAATTGCGCCCATCGAGACTTGAGCATGGAACCGGTAGGCCGGTAACATTTGCTCGAGGACGACAAGCATCGCTTGCTCACGCCGTGTCATAAGCGGCTTGGCTACGGGGGCCGGAGCGCCCCCACCAAAAGGCGCATCGGGAAGGAGTAACCACGCCAGCGCACCAAGTGTCCCGAGAGAAATCAGTGGCACGCAGATGGAGAACAGATAATTTAGGAAGCCCCCTATCGTCATAGCGCGCCTCCCTCAGTTCCAGCCGTCGCGGCGGCCTTCGCCGCCATCGCGCAGCGTGCGCCCATCGAGCGCGGAACGCCGGATTTCGAGCTCGACGCTCTCGCCCTTGCGCCGGGTACGGATGTCGCTGGGGTCGATGTTATTGGCCTTCGCGAAATCCTCGGCCGCCTTTTCGCTGCCGAACTTGCCGGCATCGTCATAATCCCATCCAGACATTATCCTCGTCTCCTTGGTCATGAGCGGCAGAGGGCCGCTCGGCTTACAAATCGAGGCCCAGGCTGCGTTCGGGCAGCGGGGGCAGCAGATCGGCTTGTTCGGGTTTGAGGCGCGGCGCGCTCAGATCATCAGACTTCGTCCTGGCTGCCGCCTGCCCTTCCGCCGGGGGCACCGGCGGCAAGCCATCGAGTCCTTCGGCCGCTTTGGGACCAGGTCCGCCCTCGACGCGTCCCGGATCGAATGGGCCGGATGCCTGCGCCCTTCCCGGACCGTCGATTTCGAGCCGGCCCAGGGTCTCGAGCGCGGAGGTCTTGTTTCCGGGGTTGTGGTCTAGTTGCCGCTCGAGCTTCGCCTTGTCGTCGACCACCATGGTGAGGTCGTCGCGCACGCGCGTGACGCCGACGTTGAAGAGGCGCTGGTTCGACAGGTTGCGCTCATGGCTATCCATGACCGTGATCGCCTTGTCGGTGGTGATCCCCTGCGCCATGTGCATGTTGAGCGCATAGGCCAGGTCCACCCGGCTCAGCGTGGGATCGCCAGACGCGAGCACGAGCCGGTCCCTCCCCGCCGTCTCGACGGTCACGCTGTCGCGATCGACGGCGACAACCCGGGCGAGCGAGGCGTTGGTCAGGCCGCGCGGCTTGTCGTTGGCCGTCCAGCGTATGCGGTCGCCCGCCCGCAGGTGAAGATCCTTCTTCTCGGTCAGCTGGAGGCGATCGCGTGTCTGGGTCGGCGACAATTTCTGCGGATCGAAACGTATTCGGCGGCGGCCTTCGCCCAGCTCGACCTTGCCATTGGCGTGGACGGCCAGGACATCGTAGCGCCCGGCGCGGAGCCCTACGTCCTGGCCGCCGCCCCGACCGACCTCGAGCGTCATGCCGGCGCGGTAGGTGGCCGCGTAGCGCAGTTCCTCGCGCGTCGTGTTGACCCGCTCATAGACCGTGAGGTGGATGCCCTCCCCTTCCAGCGATCCTTCGGCGGCAAGACCCGCCTGGATCCTCTCATTGATCGCCGCACGTGCCTCGCGCCCCGAGGCAAAGACCGCAGTCGCCTGGCGCTCCGCGGGATCGAGCGCCAGCCAGAGATCGGCGGCATGTTCCGCGGGCTGGGAGGCTTCGATGACCTTGTCGCCCAGCACCCGCATCGCCTCGCTTGCCTTGCCGATATTGGCAAGCGCGGCGACGGTGCGCAGGACGTCGGTCCGCTGGCGGATATTCTCGTCCATGCGGGCCAGCGTGCCGCCCGCCGCCTGGATCATGGCGAAGGATTTGCCCGCATCGATCGAGGAGAGCTGCTGCCGGTCACCGACCAGCACGAGCTTGTCGACGCCAAGCGTCTCGACGATGGCGTGGAGCGTGAGCATATCGTTCGACGACACCATCGAGGTCTCGTCGACGACCAGCATCGATCCGGCATGTGCCGCCCGCGCCGCATCATAGCCCGGGCCCTGCGGTTCGGCGACATACCGTTCATGGGCAAGCACGAAAGAGGCGATGGTTTGCGCAGGGACGCCTGCGCCTTCGGCGAGGTCCGCGACCATCTTGTTCTGGAAGGCAAGGCCGGTGATGGCGCGTCCTTCCGCCTCGGCCACGCGGGCGACGGCCTGAAGCATCGTCGACTTGCCGGCGCCGGCGATGCCCTGGATCGAGACCGTGCGGTCGGCCGAGCCGAGGATCAAGGTGGCGGCGGCGAGCTGGCCTGTATTGAGGGGCTGCGTCGCTACGGCCTGCAGGCGGCCCGGCGCCTCGGACGCGTCGATGATTGGGTTCGCCTGTCCGCGGCCCGCCTCTACCTGGGCCAGGATCTGGGTTTCCGTGGCTAGTGCCTGCCGGGTGGTGATGAAGTCGGCTGCGCGCTCCTGTCCCCTGAGCAGCGTGCCGCGCTCGACGAGTTGCTGGATCCGCTGTTCGATCCGATCGATCGTCACGTCCTTGAGGCCAAGGTCGAGCGCGGTCTTGGCAAGGCGATGGATGGGAAAGGCCGCCTCGCGTTCGCTATGCATACGGACTGCCGAGGCGACCGCGAGCTGGGCTCGCGCGATGGCGGGCGACTGGGTGACGCGGGCAAGGCCGCGATCGACCAGAGGATCCGCGGACCGCACCAGGTCGCCGAGCTTCTCGCGGGCGGCGGCGATCGCCTCGGTCACCGCCTTGTAGCCGCGTTCGAGCGGTCCGAGCGCCCCATGGCGATCGGACCGCGCCAGGGCGCCCTCGACGAGGGCCTTTCCGTCGAATCCAAGCGACGCCGCCTTGTCGATCCATTCCTGCTTGAGGGCGTCGCGATCCTCGACATTGAGCTTGGGATCGCGGGTATTGGTGGTGATCTGGTCGCGGCCCTTGTGCGAGACGATGCCAAGCGCCGCCGCCTTTTCGAGGATCGCTTCGCGGCGCTGGCTGTAGGCATCAATCACCTTGCGCGGTACGCCGGCGATCTCGAAGGTGCCGTGCTTGCCGAGCGCCTCGATCCTGAAACCGAGCTGCTCGATGCCTTCGCGCAGATAGGCGTGGTAGATCGAGCCGATGACGGTGTTATGGCTCCAGATCTTGTCCGCGTGGAGCGCTTGCCATTTGCCGTCGGGCAAACGGGTCAGGTCGGCGATCACTGCATGGATATGGCCCTGGGGATCGAGGGCGCGGCTCGTGTCGTGCTGGAAGAGGGCATACACGAGGTTGCCGGTCGCGACAGGAACGGTCCGCCCGCCGATATCCTTGCGACCTTCGGCGAGGTTTTTCTCGACCCAGGCCATCGTCTTCTGGACCGCCGCCATGTTGGCGGCGAGAATGCGCTTGTCGCCCGCCACATAGGCCAGGATCGAGGCTGACTTGGGCATGGAGAAGGTGAGGTCGAGGCCGGCCCGCCGGTTCTCCACTTGAGCCACCCCTTCTCCCGAAGGCAGGATGCCGTTGAGCATGCCCTCGAACGCATCCTTGCCCACTTCTCCCGACAGCCCGAGCGCCCCCGCGCCCTCCCCGCCCCAGGCGCTGATCTCGGAGGATCCTTCGACCGTGTAATAGTCGTCCTTCGCGAAATAGTTCGCGGCGCCCGAAGCGGAGCGGACCGAGGCGACCGACAGCATGTCAGATCCCCATGTCCATGCCGTCGTCCTCGCGCCCGAACGCCTGCCTTAGCTCGACCAGCGTCTGATCCTCGACCTGGGGCGCTGGCGCAGGTTGACCCCGCCCGTCGCGATCGCGCGGCACGCTCTGAGGATCCTCGGTCGCAGCGCGCGCTGCCTGTGCCTTGTCGGCGGCGTGCGTGGGGGTTGCTGGCCGCTCGTCGCTCTCGGTCGCACGCTGCGCCCGGCGGGCCGCTTCATCATGCTCATCCTCGACCTCGGCCGACAGGATATTGGCGGCAAGTTCCTTGGCCAGATTGACGGGATCGGCAACCTCCCCGATCACCTGCGCGGCGCCATCGCGCCCGCCCGCTTCGCCCCCATCGCTCCCCTCGAACGCCTCCTCTCCGCGCCTTGATCGCACCGGCTGGAGATTGGGCCGGGCGATGAAGCCCTGGGCGACCTGGGGATAGTCTTTCCACTGGAGCTGGATGCGCGCGGCGGGAAAGCCGTCGGGGAATTTCACGAAACCATGCATCGAGGGCAGGTTGGTGATGTCGTCCGCGATGACGAGCGGCTCGACCTGCTTGCGCGGCGTCAGCGTCGAGGCGTCGCGCGTGTTGTTGTAGCCGTAGCTATAGGCTTCATCCATCTGCCGCACTTCGCGGTTACCGATGTAGCGCGCGCATTGCTCGGCGGTGTCGAGATCGGCGGTCGCGAGCATGAGCTTGGAGCGCGCGAGCGAGGCGAGATTGCGGGCACCCTGCTCGCCATAGACCTCGATCAGTTTTTCGAAGCTGTGGATCCCCAGGATCATCGCGCCGCCGAACGCGCGGGCGGTCTGGAGACCGTTCTCGATCGCGGGCAGACGATGGAGTGCGCCGAGTTCGTCGAACATGAACCAGGTGCGCAGATCGCGGGTGCGCGGCATGGTCATGAGACGGTTGATGGCGATGTCCATCCACAGCGTCAGCAGCGCCCGGTTCATCGCCAGATCGACATAGTTGGAGGTGATGAACAGGATCGCGCCGGGCTTCTTCTCGGTCGTGATCCAGTTGCAGATCGAGAAGCGTGGCCCCTCGTCGGGAAGGAAGCGCAGCACCTGCGCATTGGTATTGAAGACCGCGCGGATCGATTCCGCCATGCGTGCCGCTTCCGGCGCGGTGAGCGGGTCCGCGATCGTGTTGGCAAGGAAGCGGTGAACCCGCTTCAGGTCGGCCGTCATCAGGTTCTCGGAAAGCGCGAGATTGGTCGTCGCGCCGCGCTCCTGGAGCCGGATGCACATCTCGATGAAGAGGGTGCGCGCCGCGAGCGCCCAGAAGGGTTCGGCAGAGCCGCCGTCCGAGGGAATGAGCGCTGCCGCCGCAGCAGTGAATTCGCTATGCGTGGTGCAGTCGTTGAAGATCGACCAGGCCGGGCAGCGCGCGTCCATCGGGTTGAGGATCGTATCGCGCGCGGAATCGTAGAAGGCTTCGACATAGGCGCCGGTGAGATCGAAGATGACGGCCGTGTCCTCGCGGGCTCGCATCTGCGAAACCAGGCTCCTGAGTTCGGTCGTCTTGCCCGATCCGGTCGTACCGATGAGCATGGTATGCGACTGCTCGGTGCGATGCGGATAAGGGATGCCCGCAAGCGTATAGGGGTGATGGATGCCCGCCGCCTTGCGTGCACGAAACGGCATGTCGAGAATCTTGGCCGGGGCGAGGCCGGGCAGGCGATCCTGCGCCTCCTCTTCGAACTTCGCGTAATTGTGCTGGCTGATCTCGTTGAGAAGCACGTGGCGGGCGACCAGCATGGCTCCGCGCTCGTGGCGTTCCTGAAGGATCGTCTTGCCCCGCCGGCGCGAAAGATCGACGAACCAGAGTGCGACCGGGATGGTGATGAAGATGGATACGAAGAAGGCCGCCAGAAGGCCTTTCATCGCGATCTTCCAGGCCTGGATGACCTCGGCGATATAAGGCACCGCGGGCATCACCGTACGCATGACCTCGCCGCTCGGCAGGGTGACGTTGACGCGCTTGTTGGGGTTGAGGTCGACCCAGTTCCAGAGCGCGGCATAAATCTTCATGCAGATGAGCTGGAAGCCGTGCTCGTCGAGCTTGATCGACATGATCACGAACCAGGCGGCCGCGAACAGGAAGAACCACATCAGGATGGGCAGTTTCGCGCCCGAGAACCACATCAGAAGTTCGTGGGTGAGAAGCTGCGAGCCGCGGGTGAAATTGCCCGAATTGCGCTGCACGCGTCCGCGCGCGCTGTGATGGGTCAAGGGGATGGCCCGGCCGTCTGTGCGGATGTCGTTTTTACGCGCCATGATACTGCTCCAGGCGCTTGTCGGTTTCCGCGACGATGCGGTCGCGAAACTCGGGAAATTGCTCGCGGATGATGATGTCGAGGGCGAGTTGCTGGAACTCGCCGATGCGGGCGAGACGAAGCTGGCTGGCAGTCAGGACCGAGGCCCCGCCGAGATAGGCATCGATGGCGCTGCGGATGACGTCGGACGGCCGACAGTGACGCGCATCGGCGACCGCGACGAGACGGTCGAACCGGTCTCGCGCCATGCGCAGCGAGACGATCTTCGAACTGTGGGACAAGCCAGCCTCCTAGCAGAGAGGCTGGTGGAGCTTGAAAGCGCGATGCCGCTTATAGAGGAGAGCGCGACGCTCCGCAAGAATAGGCGCGGTCAGGAAGGCCGCCGTAAACAGTGATGACGGCTAAGATATTGAATTAGAGCGCATTATTACTTCGGCCGCGCGCGTCATACAGTGTAAACACGCACCCATCAGCCGTAACCCGTTGGATTGCCGGCTTATTTCCTGCAGCTTGCTGCGTAGGGTGTGCTAAAATCCTGAGAGTTCGCCCCGTTGCCCTGGGACGTTCGGGTCGTCGTCTATGAGGGGAAGGAACCGGCCTCCGGCGGGTACTGCTCCGCCCTTTGCGGCGGAACTTGCCTGGGTCAGGCTGGCAGGTGCGGCGCTTTGAGGCGCCAGTGCGGCATAAAGCGGCGCGGTCGTGCGAGCGGTGACACGTTGTCGGTCCCGACTGGCCCTTCGGACGTCCGCCTCAAATGCGCAGGCAGCGTTCTTTTGCTCCGACGCAAGAGGAACCTGCAGGCCCGCCTGCGTGAGGTCTTCGTCGCTTTGGCAGCGGGGGCGAAACGTCCCCCGCCCCAGGCGAGGATCGTCACCCGGATGGGCGGAGACGAGGCGTTCGCATCGGCTCCGAGAGCTTGGCCGGGGACAGGCCCCGCAGGGGTCGGCGGCGGCCTAGCGAATAGAGCCGTCATCGGGCTCGGCCCGATGCGCCCAGCAATCCCTTTCCTGTCTTCCGCCGGGCCTCTCCATCGCTTATAGGAGAGGCGCGTTCACAGCCCGATCAGCTTGAACGAAAGGCCTTCCTATGGCGAAATCCCTGGACGATGAACGCGCGGCCATTGCCGCCGACGAAGAGCGGCTGGCCGATCGCCGCAAGCGGCTCGCGGAACGCGAGCGCGACGCGGCGCTGGCGGCCCTCGACAAGGCGGGGCTGTTCAAGCTCCCGCTCGATAGGATCGAGGCCTTCGCCGCGCAGGTGAAGAAGCTCGGTTTCGAGGAAGTCACCAAACGCCTCGCCGCCTGAAACGACCCCGCCGCGCCGACCGGCGCGGCACGGACGCGGGGGGCTCGATGCCCCCCGCGTCCGTCTGTCCCGAGCAGCAAAAAAGGAGAGGCCTTGCGGCCCCTCCCCTCGGTTTCAATATTCGTCCGACAGACCGCCCGGCACGGTGTGCACCACCCGGTCGATGAGCGTCATCGGCAGCGCGTCATAGTCGCCTTCGTCGATGCTGATGTAGCGGCCCTCGCTCTCCTGGATGACATGCTGGTCGAAGAAGCTGTGGAGCGCGCGGCGCTGTGCGCAGGCGACGGCGGCGAAGAAGGCGGCGTTGTCGGCGGCGGCGCTGGTCATATGGGTGTGCATCGTCTTTCTCCTCTTGTCTTGAAGGACAGGGGAGTGGCCGTCGGCCGTCCGGGATCGGGTCAAGGACCGCCGGCATCGCCGGCGGCCGCGAAGCGGGCGACGGGGGTGCCGATTTTGTCCTGGTTGCCGTGGAGCGAAGCGGAGCGGCGGCCAGGGCAAAATTGGGGGGACCGTCGATCCTTGAGGCGGTCCCGGACGGCTGACATCATGGGAGGTCTGTGAGAGATATTTTCCTCTCGTGGGGGCGCCCCGGCCGAGGCGAGCGGCCCGCGGACCGAAGGGTCCGCTTGGGGGTCGCGAGCGAGCCGGGCGAACCGGCGCGGGGGTGGCCGCTCGAAGCGGGAGTTCGCAGCAACGGGCGGGGGTTCAGACCGGGTTCATGGGCATCGCGCCAAGAAAAAGGCGACCCCTGATGATGCAGGGATCGCCTCAAGTTTGGGTTGCTCGCAACAAAAGCCGCGAGTCCCTCGGGTCGCACCGGGTTTGTAGCATCAAAGGATGCACGAATAGTTGGCGAATTGCGTCGGCTTTGGCAGCTATTTGCCTAAAGCATCAGGCTGGCGGGATCGCGACTTGCCGCCGCCGCGTCGAAGCCCCGCTGCCAGGCTTGATCTCTCGCGCTGCCCCGCCGGTAGCCGCTCCCGCCATGGCCCATGACGAAGGCGCGCCAGCCGGCTTTTTCCGCTTCCCACAAGACATCGACCGGCGCGGGGCCGAGCAGCGTCAGAAGGTCGAGGCGCGGCGCGCGTTCGGGCTTCAAAGGACGTGCCCGGCGTCTCATCGTGTCCCGCCCTGGCCTGCCGGTTCCGTCGCGCTCATACCGGCGCCGTCGACCGCGCCCTGCCCGCCTATTTCGAGCAGAATGTCGCCGCTCATCGGCAGGCGGCGGGTCCGGATCTGCGCGCGCGTGAACTGCGCTTCGTCGAGGACCGCGATTACATGGGCGTCATAGTCGAAGAGCTTGGCGAGGGCGGCCAGGGCCAGCGTGTCGACGCGGGCGCTCAGCGCATAGTCCAGCGCGTGCTCGTCGCCCTCCTTCTGCCGCAGGAGGTCGAGACCCTGCCGGAGGGCTTCGGCTTCGAGATAGGTACGCAGGCGGGCATAGTGTCGCGCGGTGATGCGGGCCACGAGCGGGCGATATTGGATCGTGGACGCGGCGGCGGCATTGCGAAACGGGATCGACATGGGAGCTCTCCTTGTCTGTTGGCTCGCGCCTTTCCACCCCTCTTTTCTTTGGGCTTTGCGGGCCGGTCTCCAGAGCCCGCCGATAGAGGTTTCAGGGTCGCCTTCGGCGCGGCGCGACGGGGTTCGATGCCCCGGCGCGCCGCCCTGCCAGACGAAAAGAAGGAGGAGAGGCCCCGGCCTGAGCCGGAGCCTCTCCGATGGGCTCATGCCCGCTTGGCCGTCCGCTGGTGGGCGAGATTGACGACGTGGAGCGGAACCCCCGCCTGGCGCAGCTTCTGGGCGAGGTTCATCTGGATGCCCGAGCCCTCGCAGATGACCGCTTCGACGGGCTTGAGGTTCACCAGCCGGTCGTTGCGGACGAAGGCGGCGCGGTTGCCCTGGCTGCGGTCCAGGCGGAACTGGATGACCTTGACGCCGCGAGCGGCGGCCCAGGCGTGGGCGATGGCATCGCAGCCCTTGGCCTGCGCGGTCGTGGCGAGGATCATCTCGGGGATGCGCGTCTTGATGCGGTCGAGGCCCTTGTAGAGCAGGTCATGATCTTCCCAGACCTGGCCGCCCGAGAAGATCACCACCGGACCATCGGGCGCGAACTGTTCGCGGCGCGTCCGGGCCCGTCCTGCGAGATAATCGCGCGCGTCGATCATCGAGGCGCTGAGCGCGGAGGATACCCGGCTGCCTTTGACGGGCGAGAAGGGCTTGCCGGTCTCGACCCGGTAGACTTCGGCGGCATGGTCGCGCATGCATTCCATCGCTTCGCGGCATCCCTGCAGCGTCTGGCAGAGCAGCTGCGTGTCCTCGAGTTCCGTCGCGTAGATTTCCGAGGGGTCGTAGTGGCGCGCGAGCTCCCCGAGCGCCTTGGCGGCGTCATCCTCGCGGCCCTCGATGCGCTTGGCCACGACATGGAAGCTGTTGGCAAAGCCCCAGGCGAGATCGGCGGCATAGGCCTCCATCCTGGTGTCGCGCAGGACGTCGAACATCGTCTGCATCATCATGTCGACCGCGGCGCGGACCTGCTCCGGGTCGGGCATGTCGAGCGCTTCGGGCGCCTCGACGATGGAGAGCTTGGCCATCTCGCTATGCTCGATGAAGGCGGCTCCATAATTGCGGCTGGCGTCGTCATTGTCGCGGCTTGCGGCGATGAAGCTGGCGAGATCGGCGAAGTTGGTGAAGTTGGTCATGAGTGCCTCCGTGTGAGTGTCTCATCCGTTCGATGAGGCCCTCCTCCGGGCGTGCGGCGGTCAAGCTGGTCAGGGACGGCGACCGGTCTCCGGTCGCCGCCGCTCTGCGGGGAGTGGGGGAACCGATTTTGTCGGAGTCGGCGCGGCACGCGGCGGCCCCGTCAAAATTGGGGGGACCGCTCATCCTTGACGAGCGCCGATCCCCGCACGCCACACTTGGACGACTAGAGAGAGATAAATAGAAAACTGGTGGATCCGGTTGGCGCCCCCGCAAGGTGATCGTCACCCGGCAGGGCGGAGACGCGGCGCAGGCGCGGCTCCGGGAGCGCCAGCGACTAGAGCGCCGGTCCCGGCCGGCGGCCGGGATGCGTCGTCCCCATCCCGTTCACCGCGCCCCGCCACGCCGACGACGGGATATCCAACCCGGCCCGGACTATCGAGGATCGCCCTGCCCGCAAGATCGCTGGCGCGGGCCAGGCCAGAGGACTATTTTCGAGACCGGACGCCGGTCAGGGACTCGGGCGGCGGCAAATCCGGGATACCAAGATCATGGTCAAAGGCAGGGGCAGCGAGCGCGCCGCGCGGGCGCTGTGCGAGGCGGAGGGCCTGGCGTGCGATATCCGCTTCGAAGGCGCGCCGATGTGGCAAAGCTTCCTGCCGCAGGTCCGGACCGTCCTCGCCGCGATCGCGGACCCGGGCGTGGCCCATGGCGAGGAATGGACGCGGATCATCGCCCATCTGCGGGCGCAGGCCGGGCCGCGCTGAGCGCCCGGCCCGGTATCCGGCCTAGCCGCCGGGCTTGGCCGCGCGGTCGGTGTTGCGCTTGTCCGCGACATAGGTCTGGCCGTTGTCGCCCTTCATGATGACGAACAGGCCGGTCGCCTCGAACAGCCGGGGGAAATTCTTGACCCCATAGTTGCGCGGATCGATCGGCGCCTGGCGCTTTACCGCGCTGCCGGCCGCCGCCATGTGCGCCCAGCCATCGTCGCGGGCGGCGGCCTCGACCGCGCCGCGCAGGGTGGTGATGAGCTTGCTGTCCTGCGCGAGCGACTTGGCGCCGGGCGTCGTCGGCGCTTCTGGCGGAGCGGCAGGCGCGGCGGCAGCCGCCGGCGCAGTGGCAGGCGCCGCCTTGCGGCGACCGCGCCCCTTCGGCTGCGCAGCAGCCGGAGCCTCTACCTCCGCTTCGGCAGGCGGGGTGCTGTCCTCGAGGCCGTCAAGGAAGAGGAAAGTAGTGCAGGCGTTGACGAAAGGCGTCGGCGTCTTGCGCTCGCCGAACCCGTAGACCTCATGGCCATTGGCCTTGAGCTGCATGATCAGCGGCGTGAAGTCGGCATCGCTCGACGCGATCGCGAAGGCGTCCAGGTCCTGAGTATAGAGCAGTTCCATCGCGTCGATGACGAGCGCGATATCGGTGGCGTTCTTGCCGGTGGAATAGCTGAACTGCTGGATCGGACGGATCGCGAAATCGTGGAGCTTTCCGGTCCAGCCCTTGAGCGTCGCCGCCGCCCAGTTGCCATAGGCGCGGCGGATATTGGCGGTGCCATATTTGCTGAGCTCGGCGAGGATGGCCCCGATCTTGGCATGGCTCACATTGTCGGCGTCGATGAGAAGCGCGATGCGGCGGCTGGGTGTGGCGGCGAGGGGCGTGTCGGGTTCCAAGAGCGGTCCTTTGTGCAAGAGAGTGCCGCAGGCGCGCGAGGGATGCGCACCTGTGGCCAGCGAAGGGCGGCGCATGGGCGCCGCCCGGCGCCTGTCAGAAGAAGTGGAGCCGGTCGGCGATGACCTCGGCGCCGTAGCGGGCGTTGCCGTCGCGGTCTTCCCAGCTCGAATAGTGCAGATAGCCCGAAATGGCGACGACGTCGCCCTTCTTGCGCGTGGCCGCGGCCTTGCCCTGGCCGTTGAAGCAGGTGACCTTGTGGAACTCGGTGGTCTTGGCCGTGTAGCCGGTCGCCTCGTCGATATAGGTCTTGCCGTCCTTGAGCTTGACCCGGTCGGTCGCGACGATGAGGGTGACGGGGCCATTGCCCGAGGGGGTCTGCGGATCCTTGGCGACGCGGCCGGTGAGATTGACTTCGTTCATGATGAGCCTCCTTGGGTTGCCGGCGTTCCTTCCCGCCGGTGACACCGATTGGCGGCGTGGGGCTGGGACCTGCACCGACGCGCGCAGCGCGGGAGGGGAACCCCTGGAAGGCGCTGGCGCGGGCCGCCGCGCAGCGGCAACACGGGCGCCTGGAACGGGGTTGCCGGGCCCGGTCCCCTCGCCGCAGGTGTCACGTCAACGGCGCGGAAGGGACGCTGGCAGCCCTGGCCGGCGGTGACCGGACAATCATCTGGCCGCCCCCAAGGATCGGAACCCTGTGGCGCTGGCCCTGGCACCCGGCGCGGCGGGCGAGGCTCATGCGCCGGCAGACCGACCCCGACGCGGGCGCAGGGCGAGCGACCAATGGCGCGCCGACGGGTTCCCTTGAGATACGATGCGGCCCCGGGGCCCGGCGACCTTGCGCGAAGCAGGCGGCCCTCGCCCGCCCGGGCTATCGGCTTGGGCGGGAGCTCCGCATCGACGCCCGTGCGCGGTCAGGGTTGGACGATAGCCTCCGCCCAGGTGCCGAGCACAGCCTCATCGGCGGGGTTCTCGATGCGCACCTCGTCGAGCGTGACGGCGAGCAGGCACACCGGGCGCTGACCCGGCCCGGCGGCCTGGGTGCAGCGCAGGCTGCCGCCATCCGGAAGGCGGGCGACCCGGCCGATGAGCCGGATACGGAGCCCCTTCGGCCCGGGCGCTGCGTCCGGCGCCAAGCGCTTGACCAGGTCATAGGCCCGCCCGGCCCGCGCCGTATCGGTGCGCCCTGCCTCGGTGCGCCATTGCGCAAAGGCCAGCGTCTGCTCAGGCGGGAGCAGGGGCGCAGATGCACCCTCGCTTGCAGCCGGTCCGGGAGGAACGGGCGGACAGGTCTCGGCGCTAGACCAGGGCCGCTCGATCCAGAAGCCCTCGAGCCGGGCCTGCCCGGCCGCTTCCCCCGCCCTGGCGTCGACGCCCGTATCCCCTTCGCCGCTCGTCCCGTCCCCGCCCTTATCCGGAGCAAGCCCCCAGTCGGCCAGCGACCAGCGGGCGGGCGCGACATGAACGCGCAGGGTCTGCTGCGCGGCGTCATAGCGCCAGCGCACGGGCGCGGCGCTGTCGGCAGCGGCAGGCCCGGCACAGCCGAAAGGGAGGGCGAGCTCGAACCGCTTGCCCTGCAGGCCGGTCGGCAGCGCCTGCCCCGATGCGGCGGCATCGGCCGCCTTGGCGGCGAGCGCGAGGAGGTCCGCGCGGCCCAGAATATGCGGCGGTTCAGGCTGGGCCGGCGA
Organism: Sphingomonas sp. LH128; assembly: GCF_000293195.2. Lineage (NCBI taxonomy): Bacteria > Pseudomonadati > Pseudomonadota > Alphaproteobacteria > Sphingomonadales > Sphingomonadaceae > Sphingomonas > Sphingomonas sp. LH128. The sequence goes on along the minus strand of NZ_ALVC01000140.1, from coordinate 2,154 downwards.
CGGCGGCGCGGGCTGGAGCGCGGGCGGCGGCGCGCTGTCTGGCCTCGGCGACGTACTGCGCCCGAGCAGGAATCCCCCGCCCGCCAGCGCGAGCGCGGCCACGAGGCCGCCGGCAATGGCAAGACGGCTGGTCCTGAGATTGGGCTCGCGCATGTCCGGGTGATACCAAATTGCAAGGCCGGCTCCACCCCGCCCGGCCTGTTTCTTTTGACCGGGCGTTGACAGGGGCTGACCTGGGTTCGAGGCAGGGACGCGATGACGATCGATCAAATTCTCACCTTGCTCGTGCTGGTCGGCGTGGTCGGCGTGATGATCTGGGACCGGCTGCGCGCCGACGTCGTGGCGCTTGCAGGCGCGGCGATCCTCCTCATGACCGGGGTCGTGCGACCGGTCGACGTGCAGGGCGCTTTTGCCAGTCCCGCCATCATCGCCCTCGCCTCGCTGTTCGTCATTGCCTATGCGCTGGAGCTCTCAGGCCTGCTCGACCGCGCCATCGAACTCGGCGTCGGTCTCTGCCGGCGCCTGGGCGCCAAGGGGGTGTGGCTGCTCCTCTCGATGATCGGCGGCCTCTCCTGTTTTCTCAATTCGACGCCGATCGTGGTGCTGGGCGCGCCGGTGATCCGCGATATCGCGCGCACCCTGGGACAGTCGCCCAAGCGCTATCTGATGCCGCTGTCCTACATCACCGTCCTCACCGGCTGCTGCACGCTGGTGGGCACTTCGACGAACCTTCTCGTCGACGACATGGCGAGCATTGCCGGACAGGCGCGCTTCGGCATTTTCGAGATCACGCCCGTGGGCCTGCCGATCGCCCTGGTCGGCGGGCTCTATCTCTATTTCGTCAGCGGCCGGCTGCTGCGGGCGCATGAGAGCGACGAGCGGGACCGCGAGCCTGGGCCGCTCGAACCCGTCCATATCGGCAATGCCCAGGTCGGCGACGCGACGCTGTTCGCGCAAAAGCGCCCCTTCCAACCGCTCAAGGCCGCGATGGCCTTTGCGATCTTTGCCGGCGCGATCGCGCTGGCGGCGTTCGGGGTCGCACCGATCGCGGCGACGGCGCTCAGCGGCGCGGTCCTTCTGATCCTGCTGCGCGTGATCAGCGCCGACGAGGCCTATGGCGGACTGCGTCCGGAAATCCTGATCCTCATAGCGGGCATGGTGGTGATCGGCATCGCCATGGAATCGAGCGGGCTGGCGGGCGAGGCCTCGGAGTTCCTGATTTCCAGCGTCCACGGGCTGAGCCCGCTGGTCGCGCTGATCGTGCTCTACCTCGCCACGATGGTGCTGACCGAGCTTCTGTCCAACGCGACCGTGGCGGTGCTCGTGACGCCTGTCGCCGTGGCGCTGGCCGACAGTCTCGGCGTCAGCCCGCGGCCCTTTCTGGTCGGAGTCATGATGGCTGCGAGCGCCGCTTTCGCGACCCCTTTCGGCTACCAGACCAATGTCATCGTCTACCAGATGGCGGGCTATCGCTATATGGACTTCGTCCGGGTCGGCCTGCCGCTCAACCTCCTGACCGCGACCGTGGCGATCCTCGCGATCCAGGCCTTTTTTCCGTTCTGAGCCGGACTGGGTCGGCCCTTTCCAGGCGGAATAAGGACAGGACCCGCTGCGCGGGGGAACCGCGGCGGATCCTGCCAGGGGCTTTCCGCGCCGGAGGCGCGGCGCGGAAAGGGAAGAGGATGGTTGCGGTCAATCGGCGGTTTCGACCGCGCGCTGGCGGCGGCCGCGGCGGCCCTGGGCGAGTGCCTGTGCGTCATCACCGCCAAAATCGTCGCCGGCGGTCGAGGCGCCCAGCCCCTCGGGCTCGCCGTGTGCGGCCTGGGAGGCGTCGTCGCCCGGCAGCGGCGGCAGGCCATCGTCGGCTGGCATCGCCATTTCGGCGGGAAGTTCGCGGCGGCGCGAGGGGCGCGACCAGACGACATTGTAGGAGCCGTCCTGCTGCTGGAACAGCGAGACATAGAGCGGCTGGGCGAAACTCGGATCCTCGATCTTGCCATTGTAGAAGATTAGGCCGCTCTCGCGCGAGGCGAGCTCGAACAGTGCGCCGACGCGGACCCAGGCGCGCGCGGCCGACAGCGCCATCACCTCGAACTTGGGCGCATTGGGATTGGCCGAGTGGACCGGGCGGAGCGCGATGGTGAGCTCGACCGT
>NZ_ALVC01000139.1:0-8180 GCF_000293195.2 Sphingomonas sp. LH128 | reverse complement strand
AGCAGCGCGTTCTCGACGATATGGTGTCCGATGCGGACCACCGCGCGCAGGATGATCGCGAGCACCGCGACCTGCACGCCGAGAAGCGCGCCCGCCAAAGTCAGGTTTCCGGCGACCCAGGTGACGTAGGCCCATCCCGCGACCAGCATCAGCACCAGCCCCGGCAGCATGAAACCCAGCCCGGCCAGCAATCCGCCGATCCGCCCGCGCGCGATCATGCCGAGATGGACGCACAGTTCATGCGCCTCCGGCCCCGGCAGCACCTGCAGGACCGCGAGCAGGCGATTGAAGCGGCCCTTGTCGATCCAGCGCTCGTCCTCGACCAGCGCCTGACGCAGCATGGCGATCTGCGCCACCGGCCCGCCGAAGGCCAGCGCGCCGAACCGCAGGAACTTGAGGAACAGCGCAGGCAGCGAAAGGGGGGGCGGCGCGATAGTGATGGAGGCGGTGTCGGTCGTCATGCAAGTGCTCCGCAGGCCGCAGGTACGGCTGATGGAGCGGACTTGGACGTTGCCGTCTGAACGGGCGTCCGCGCGTGCCCGTTGGTGGGATTTCAGCGCAATGGCGGGGGGAAGTCAAGGCGTGAGGGCCCGCCCGTTGCGCTTTGCCCACCCCGCTGCGACTAACTTCGCCTTCGGCTCAGCAAGTCTCGCTGCCCCTCCCGCAAGCGGGCGGGGTAAACCGCTTTCGCCCTCCCGCTCGCGGGAGGGCCGGGAGGCTTGGCCCGAAGGGCTTAGCCGGACGGGGTGGGCCAGCTCGCAGGCGGTTTACCACCCGAAAGCCAGAATAGGGGCATTCCGGTGCCGCCCCATTACGGACATGAGGCCGCGTCGTACGACTTCTCGATGTTGTCAAAATTTCGCAAAGAGTGGTTAGTATCGGCGCTTGGATGGCTCGCGAACGAAGAAGGAATGCCAAATAACCATCCTCTGCGAGGATTCGCGAAATAGGAAATCCATAAGTATGGCTAAACACTGTTGCGAAATGATGCGATCTAATATCGAGAATAATTGCGACGATCATGAAGACCGTTTTGATTGCCCGGACTCCTTGATCCACTATTCCTATCAAGCAGATAGTTACGGGCTAATTATCCATGACGGTGGAAGTTCGATCATCGGGATTTCGTATTGCCCTTGGTGTGGAGCCAAGCTGCCGAACGGATTAGATTGAGTCCACTTCCCACTCGAAGTCGTCATTCAAACACCATCTTCATCCCAGCCTCGCCGAGACGCCGCGACGTGACGAGAGCGGTCCCAGCCTTCGCTGGGATGACGGACTGTATCGGCACCATCAGCGCGCACCCAAACAAAAACGGCCCGCCCTTTCGGGCAGGCCGCTCTCGCATCACAGCAGTCGTCGCTTAGCCGACGAACGCGCGCTCGATCACGAAGTCGGCGGGCTTGTTGTTCGATCCTTCGACGAAGCCCAGACCTTCCAGCATCGCGGCGATGTCCTTGTTCATCGCCATCGAGCCGCACAGCATCACGCGGTCGGTCGCCGGGTCCATGCGGGCCTCGCCCTTCAGACCCTCGAACAGGCGGCCGTTCTCGATCAGCACGTTGATGCGGCCGGTGGTGTGGAATTCTTCCCGCGTGACGGTCGGCACGTAGGTCAGCTGTACCAGCGCCTGGTCCTCGACCAGCGGGTCGCCGGCCAGCTGGCTCTCCAGCTCCTGGCGGAAGGCGAGGTCGGCGACGCGGCGGACCGAGTGGACGATCACGACCTGCTCGAACATCTCGTAGACGTCCGGATCGCGGATCAGCGAGAGGAACGGCGCGAGGCCGGTGCCCGAGCCGAACAGGAACAGGCGCTTGCCCGGCGTCAGCGCGTCGGTGACGAGCGTGCCCACCGGCTTGCGGCCGAGGTAGATCTGGTCGCCCGGCTGGATCAGCTGCAGCTTCGAGGTCAGCGGGCCGTCCTCGACCTTGATCGAGAGGAACTCGATCTCCTCGGCCCACGAGGGGCTGGCGATCGAATAGGCGCGCAGCAGCGGCTTGCCGTTGTCGCCCTGCAGGCCGATCATGATGAACTCACCCGAGCGGAAGCGGAACGAGGCCGGGCGCGTGATCTTGAAGCTGAAGAGGTGCTCGTTCCAGTGATGGACCGAAAGCACCGTTTCCACGGTCAGCGCACCAGTGGGTTCCAGAACGGTCGCAGGAGCCGCCGAATTGTCCAGGGTGGCGGCTTCTGCCTTGCTATCGTTCATCAACGTCAGTCCTTGGTTCATCGAATGGGTCACGCGGGCGGGTTTATCAGTGCAATGCCGAAGCCGGCGATGGTCATCGCGGCGCTTGCGCGGCTCATGGCCTGGGCGACCGCGGCGACCGTGTCGCATGGCACGACATGCGCGAGAGTCGCGCGCACGTTTTCGCGGCGGCCTATACCGACATCGCGCCAAAGTGCAAGGAGCAACGCCTCATGTTCGCAGATGCGGTGGCAGGCCATCGGCGCGACCATGATCCTTTCGGATGCCCGGCGGCTGACGAGCGCCATCGCCATGTGAAAGTCCGGCAGGACGGCGGCGGCGTTGTATCCGGCAAAGGCGCGCGCCAACGACTGCGCCGGGCAATTGCCCTTGGATGCCGAATGCGCCCATCCGCGCATGGCCCAGAGCAGGAACCGGCCGTCGTTGTCGAGTTCGGTGACCGGCCGGTCGAGGAAGTCGTACATGCGCGTGCCTCAAGATATGCTATTGCGAATTATTCGCATATCTTGTGCATCGTGCGGCGCGATGCGTCAACCCGGTGTCGCCGTACGACGAGGTGGCGCGGGGGCAGGGTGATCCGAAGCCATGGCGCGCGCCCGGGCCTTGCCGCAATGCAACAAAATGCCCTACCGCGGTTTGACGGGGGCAAGCCGACGCACCAACAGCCAAGAGTTCATGAACCCAGACCGCCGCACCGTTCTTTCCGGTATCATCGCCAGCGCCATCGCATCGGGCTTCTCGTTCAGGGCTCTCGCCGCCGAAGAGGTGACGCGGGTAGACGATCTCATCAAGAAGATGACGATCGAGGAGAAGGCCGGGCAGATGACCTGCCTTGCCGACGCCTTCCGCCCCTTCAACCCGCCCAACCCGGCGGCCGGCATCCAGGACGTGAAGAAGCTCTCGGAGGAAATCCGCAAGGGCCGCGTCGGCTGCCTGTTCAACGGTATCGGCGTGGCGGGCGCGCGCAAGGCGCAGGAGATCGCGGTCAACGACAGTCGCCTAGGTATCCCGCTGCTGCTGGCGGGGGACGTGATCCACGGGCTCAAGACGATCTTCCCGGTGCCGCTGGCCGAGGCGTCCAGCTTCGATCCGGTGCTGGCGCAGCGCACCGCGCGCGCCATGGCGCTGGAGGCGACGGCGGCGGGCCTGCACCTGACTTTCGCGCCGATGGCCGATGTCGCGCGTGACCAGCGCTGGGGCCGCGTGGTCGAGGGCTCCGGAGAAGACGTGACGCTGACCGCGCTGCTCTCCGCCGCGCGGGTGCGCGGATTCCAGGGGCGCGACTTGCGGCGCGACGACTCGTTGCTCGCCTGCCCCAAGCACTTCGCTGCCTATGGCGCGGTGGCGGGCGGGCTGGAATACGGCAGTGTCGACATCAGCGACGAGACCCTGCGCGAGACGCACCTGCCGCCCTTCGGCTCCGCCTTCGCTGCGGGCGCGCTCACCACGATGGCGGCGTTCAGCGAGATCAACGGCGTGCCCGCGACCGCCGACCGCACCCTGCTCACCGATATCCTGCGCGGCGAGATGGGTTTCACCGGCTTCGTCTTCTCGGACTACACCGCCGACGAGGAACTGGTCGCCCACGGCTATGCCGAGGATGACCGCGACGCCGCGCGGCTGGCAGTGCTGGCGGGGGTCGATATGTCGATGCAGAGCGGCCTCTACATCCGCTATCTGCCTGACCTCGTGAAGAGTGGTGCGGTGCCGATGGGCACGGTGGACGTGGCGGTGCGGCGCATCCTCTACGTCAAGATGGCGATGGGCCTGTTCGACAACCCCTGGCGCTCGCTGGACGAGGCGGCGGAGAAATCGCGCATCGGCGCGCCCGTTCACCGCGAACTCGCGCGCGAGGCGGGCGCGCGCTCCATCGTGCTGCTGCAGAACGACGGGGTGCTGCCGCTCGACAAGGGAAAGAAGCAGAAGATCGCGCTGATCGGTCCGTTCGGCGATGACAAGGCGAACCTCTACGGCCCTTGGGCTTTCTACGGCGATGCCGACAAGGGCGTGGACGTGGCCAGCGGGCTGCGCGGCGCGATGGTCGATCCGGACCAGCTGACCGTCGTGGCCGGCTGCGCCATTCACGGCCCCACCGACGGCGGGATCGAGGAGGCGGTCAAGGCGGCGAAGGCGGCCGACGTGGTGATCCTCGCCCTCGGGGAATCGCAGGACATGTCGGGCGAGGCGCAGTCGCGCACCGTGATCGAGATCCCGCCCGCGCAGCAGGCGCTCGCCGATGCGGTGGCGGCGGTGAAGAAGCCGACCGTCGTGCTGCTTCGTCACGGCCGTGCGCTGGCGATCCATGACGGGGTGGCGAACGCCAACGCCGTGCTGGCGACGTGGTTCCTCGGTTCCGAAGCGGGCAATGCGATCGCCGACGTGGTGTTCGGCAAGGTCGATCCCTCGGGCAAGCTGCCGGTCAGCTTCCCCTGGGAGTCGGGGCAGGAGCCGTTCTTCTACGATCGCAAATCCACCGGCCGCCCGACCGTCCCCAACGGCAGCACCGAGTACAAGGCCCGCTACGCCACCACCGACAACAGCGCGCGCTACCCTTTCGGTCACGGCCTGAGCTACACCCGCTTCACGCTGGACAAGCTGCAGGTTTCCGACCCCGCCCTGCGCTGGGACGGCACCGTCTCGATCACCGCGCGCCTGACCAACAGTGGCAAGCGGCGCGGCAGCGAGATCGTGCAGCTCTACACCCGCGACCGCGTCGCCTCCCGCACCCGTCCGATCCGCGAGTTCAAGAAGATGGAGCGCGTCACCCTGGAGCCGGGCGAGAGCCGCACCGTGCGCTTCACCCTGTCCCGCACGGACCTCGAATTCGTCGGCGCCGGCAACCGGCGGCTGGCGGAGCCGGGCGCGTTCGACGTCTGGGTGGGCCAGTCTTCCGAGGACGGGCTGCACACGCAGATCACCTTGTACGCGGCGGCCCCGGCGAGCGCTTAGGGCGGCGCGCGCAATCTCACCCTCTCGTTGTCATTCCCGCGAAGGCGGGAACCCATCTGCGGACCTACCCCATTGCGCAACGGGAGAGCACACGAGCAGGGTCCCCGCCTGCGCGGGCATGACGACATATTTGAAGAGCGGTCACGAAAACATATGTTCGCATAATTCGAACATATGATCGCGTTTAATCCCACTATTTCGGAACCCTGATCGAGCGCATCTGGGGGGCGTCAGGACGACACGCCCGTCGTCACCGTATTGCCCCCGATCACCCAGGAGTTCCCGCCATGACCATCACCACCATCGACACCGCCCCCGTCGCTCCCGCCAACACCGCCAGCACCCTCGAAGCCTGGCTGCCGCTCGTCGGCCGCGTTCTCATCGCCGCCATCTTCATCATCAGCGGCTTGTCCAAGATCGCCGACCCCGCCGGTTCGATGGCCTACATCGCCTCGGTCGGCCTCCCGCTCCCCGCCGTGGCGCTGGCTGGCGCCATCCTCGTCGAAGTGGTCGGCGGCGCGCTGCTGATCTCGGGCTACAAGGTCCGTGCGGTCGCCACCGTCATCGCGCTGTTCAGCCTCGCCACCGCCGCGTTCTTCCACAACAACCTGGCCGACCAGAACCAGTTCATCCACTTCTTCAAGAACATCGCGATCGCCGGCGGCCTGCTGCAGATCGTCGCTTTCGGCAAGGCTCGCGCCTGAACGCGAAAGCCCCGCCGCAAACGCTGCCGGAAGGGGCGGGCCGAAAGGCTCGCCCCTTTTCGCATGATTGCACGATAAACGCAGACCAGATTTATCGTCGTTATATGCTTGACGCTTTAACGCAGACAGAGTAACTCCGCGTTCATGGCCCACATCACCACCAGCGTCGAATATGGAATCCACGGTCTGCTCTGGCTGGTGGAAGACGGCCGCGCCCTCAGCAGCCGGGAGATCGCCGAGATCCAGGGCATCTCGCCCAGCTTCGTGGCGAAGATCTTCCCCAAGCTGGAGAAAGCCGGCATCGTCGCCGCCAGCGAAGGCGTGCGCGGGGGCTACCGCCTCGCGCGGCCGGCGGGCGAGATCACCTTCCTCCAGATCATCGACGCGATCGAAGGCGACAAGCCGCTGTTCGATTGTCAGGAGGTGCGCGGCCGCTGCGCCCTGTTCGGCGGCGATGCGCCCGGCTGGGCAACCGCCGGAACTTGCGCCGTCCACGCTGTCATGCTCCAGGCCGAGAAGGCGATGCGCGATGCTCTTGCCGCGCAGACCCTGGGCGACGTGGCGAGCCGCTTCGGCCGCAAGGCGCCCGAGACATTCTTCAACGATTTCCGCGACTGGGCGGGCGATCGCCAGACCACCCGCACCGCACGCATCGGCCGTCCCCGGCGGGACGGTCCTTCATGATCTGAGCCTTTCTCACCCGCATTCCTGAACACCTTTCTCGGCGTCCTGCCGGACGCACCGGGAAAGCGCCGACTTGCGCGCTGCCTTCGCAGACCTCGCGCTTGTCGGGACGATGAGCCGCGTCCGGCGCACAAGAGGAGAAGATCGATGAGCAAGCAGACCATCCTGATCGCCGGCACCGGTTTCGCCGGAGTCTGGGCCGCCCTGTCGGCAACCCGCGCCATTGCGCTTGCAGGGCGGGAGGACGACGTGGAAGTCGTCGTCGTCTCGCCGAGCCCGACCATGGTGATCCGTCCGCGCCTTTATGAAGCCGTGCTGGAGAACATGAACCCCGACGTTTCTGCCCTGCTCGCGGCGGTCGGCGCGCGGTACGTGGCCGGTCTGGTCGAGGCGATCGGCGCGACCACGCAGCAGGCCACCATCCTGCGCGGCGACGGCGGGCGAGAGACGATCGCCTGGGACCGCTTCGTACTGGCCACCGGCAGCCGCCTGTCGACTCCGCCGATCCCGGGCATTGCGGATCACGCCTTCGATGTCGATCAGCTGGACTCGGCGCAGCGGCTGGACGAGCACCTCGGGCTGCTGGCTGCCCGCACCGACGAGGCACGCGGTACGGCGGTCGTGGTGGGCGGCGGCTTCACCGGCCTCGAAGGCGCGGCGGAGATGCCCGAACGGTTGCGCGCCATTCTGGGCAAGGATGCGCCGATCCGCGTCGTCATCGTCGACCCGGCCGAACAGATCGCCGCCGAGATGGGCGCCGATGCGGCCGTGGTCGTGCGGGGCGCCCTTGACGAACTGGGTGTCGAGCAGCGCCCCGGCGTGCGGGTGACGGCGGTGGACGCAGGCGGGGTCACGCTTTCGGATGGATCGCGGATCGATGCAGCGACCGTCGTGTGGTCGGCCGGGATGCGTGCTCATCCGCTGGCAGGGCAGGTGCCCGGAGAGCATGATGCCACCGGCCGGGTGCTCGGCGACGTCTATCTGCGCGCGCCCGAGGCGTCGGGCATCTTCGTCACCGGCGACACCGTGAAAGCGGCGACCGACGATATCGGCAACTTCACCGTCATGTCCTGCCAGCACGCACTGAGCCTCGGCCGGGTGGCGGGCCACAATGCCGCTGCGGAACTGGTGGGGCTGGACCTCCACCCCTACAGCCAGCCCAAGTACGTGACCTGTCTCGACCTCGGCGCATGGGGTGCCCTTTATACGGAGGGCTGGGACCGGCAGGTCCACCTGACCCGGGCGGAAGGCAAGAAGCTGAAGCAGGAAATCAACGGCGTGTGGATCTATCCGCCCGCGCCGGAGCGGGAGGCGGTCTTCGCGGTCTCCAACCCGGACTTCGTGATCGTGCTCTGACGCGAAAAGGCCCGGCCGGAGACGGCCGGGCCATGCGTTTCCGGGCATGATCGTGCCAAACCCGCGCAAATCCGGCCTTTGCGTTGAAAATGAACTTTTTTTGAAATTAGTGTTTGACCGACTCACTTGGTGGCCTTAGAGGCCCGTTCACCGCAGCGGACCACACGGTTTTGCATCGGTCGCCAAGCACTGACGGGCACCAAGCTCTCCGAGGTTAAAGCCGGGGACGACGGGTTGTCCGGGTTTGTTGTCTGGTGGATCTTTGACATTGTAGGTTT
>NZ_ALVC01000138.1:0-20209 GCF_000293195.2 Sphingomonas sp. LH128 | reverse complement strand
AGCCGAGGCCGTTGAGCGGCAACACGCCTTGCAGGCGCAGCACCGCATAAGTCAGGAGCAGCAGCACGGCGTTGAACACCAGCATGTGCACCGCGTAGCGATGCCACGGCTGGTCCTCGTCCGGGTTAATGCCTGACAGCTTGTAGAAGCCGCGCTCTACGGGTCCGAGCACACGATGAAGCGGCGTGCGGCGGCCCTCGTACAGCGCGTGGAGCCACAGCCCCATAGGTTTGGTGAGCGCCAGCAGAACGCCGACGAAAGCTGCGATATACAGCCATCCCTGGAAGGTCATGACGGCGCCCCCTCAGAACCGCTCGGGCCGTGCGAGCACGGCAACGAGATAGACGAGAAGGCCGAGTGCGGTGAAACCCGCCAGCCACAGATCGATGGTCATGTCGGTCGCGCCCCTCACGCCTTGTTGCACAGGCCGACGTAGCCGAGACTGGCCGCCAGCAACGCGAGGGTCAGGCCGATCCAGAGGATGTCCTGCATGGGTAATGCTCCTGCAAGCTCGCCTCGCAAAGGGTGCGGGACGAGTCGAATGCAGCAGAGCCATTAGGATGGTGCGGCGTTGGAATTCGAGACGAGCAAATCCGCAGCCGCATAGTATTTGCGTATGATCTGCGGATTTTCGCTGAAAAAGCGACGTCCGGAAGCGATAGCTCGCTCCCGGACGCCTTTCGATCATGCCATGTTCGAAGGATCAGAACCCGAAGCGCACGCGGATGCCGCCGTTGCGCTTGACCGGCATCGACAGCACCACCGCATTGCCGCCGAGCAGGCTCGTCGTCGTCTGGACGCCGGTGTAGCTCTTGTCGTTGAACACGTTGTTGACGAAGAACTGCACGTCGAGATGCTCGCTGCTAATACCGGTGCGCAGGTTCACCTTGTTGGCATCGCCGATCCACGAGATGTTCTCGTACGTCGTGTAGATGCGGCTGCGGTGTGCATAGTCGCCGCGCAGGAACCAGCGGTAGCCGTCACCAATGTCGACGCCGTATTCCGCGCCGACGTTGCTGGTGAACACCGGAGCCGCAGGGTTCTGCGCGCCCGCCGCCACCGTCGAGTTGCCGGTGATCGCCACGCACGAGGCGCAGGGGATCGAAGTGTCCAGCTCGACCTTGTTGTACCCGGCGTTGAAGTTGAGCGACAGCGCATGGGTCACCTTGAGGTTGCCCTCGATCTCGGCGCCCTTCACCGTGCTCCTGCCGGTGTTCTGGGTCACGCCGACGCCGATGTCGCTGGCGCCCGGGGTGGCGTTGGGGACCTGGATGCTGTTGGTGATCGCCTGGTCCTTCCACTTGGCGTAGAAGACCGCCGCGCTGAAGGAGAACACATCCGCCACGGTGCCCTTCAGGCCCAGTTCGTAGTTGTCGATGACGGCCGGCTTGTAGATGTTGGTGACCGAGGCGCGCTCTTCCAGATAAGCGCGCTGAGCGGCGGTCAGCGGCAGGACCGAGAGGTTGAAGCCGCCCTTGTTCATCCCGCGCGAATAGGTCGCGTAGCCCATGAGGTCGGGCGTGAATTTGTACTGCGCGGAAACGCGGGGCACGAAGCGCTTGTACTTGCCGCTGGTGCGCAGGGTCTGCGGATCGCGGAAGTAGACCTTCAGCTCCTCCTCGATGTAGCGTCCTTCGGCGTTCAGCGTGAAGCGCGGCGAGAAGTCGTAGGACACGCTGCCGAACACGCTCTTGTCGACGAGCGTATTGAGCGAGCCGTCGCCGAACACCTGGATCGTATTGGGATAGAGCGCGACCGTATAGCTGCGGTTGCTGACCTTGAAGTAGTTGGCGCCCACCATCCAGCGCAGCGGCTGGTTCGCGCCGGAAGTGACCCGGAACTCTTGGCTGACGGCGCTTTCCTTGTACATCGCCATGGTCGGGTAGTTGATGAAGGGATCGCCCACGAAACCGGGGATCGTCGATACCGTGGTGTTGGGAATGCCGCTGGTATCGCGCCCGTCGAGGTCCTGATTGCTCTGGAAACGGGTCTTGTTATAGCCGGTCAGCGACGAGAGCACGATGTCGGTGCCGGGGATCGTGAAGTCCACCGCAAGGTTCGTCACGATCTCGCGGCGCTCCAGACCCGCGTGGTCGTTGATCGCCTTGTAGGTCGGGTTCAGGCGTCCCAGCGAGTTGTTGACGACCTGGTCGATGAACGCGGGCGTCGCCGGGTTCTGGCCCATCTGGCTGGTTGGGAACTGCGGGATCTTGCCGCAGTAGAAGTTGTTCACGTTGGTCGGCGCGGCGCCCGCGTTGCAGTTGAAGGTGTTGACCGGCAGACGGCTGGAGAAGCCCGCCGCGCCCGCGCCGTCATGGTCCTCCAGATACATGCCGAAAGCCTTGAGGCGCAGGCCGTCGAACGGCTTGATCACCAGCGTGCCGTTGATCGTCTCGGTCTGCTGCGCACCGAGGCGGCTGCCGTCGTAGGGGTTGGTGTACTGCCCGTCGAAGCCGTAGCGGCGCCCGCCGATGCGCAGGCCGATGGCGTCCTTGACGATCGGCAACTCGACGCTCGCCTTGATGTCATAGAGCGAATAGCTGCCCGCCGTGCCGTCGAAGTTCCACCGGAACGCATCTCCCGGATCACGCGTCACCACGTTGATCGCGCCCGCGAAGGACTGGCGGCCGAAGGCGGCGCTCTGCGGACCTTTGAGCACTTCGACACGCGACACTTCGTTGCCGAGGTTGTTGATGACATCGAAGTTTACCGGCGTGCCGTCGAGAAACACCGAGACGGTGGGGTTCAGCGGATCGGCGATGCCGCGGATGACGATCTGGCTGTAGCTGCGGTCGACGCGGCCCGAACTGGTCTGCTGCGCATAGAGGCCCGGCGTGAATGCCTGCAGGTCCAGCACGTTGTTGACGTTGAGCTTGGCGAGGTTGGCCGCCGTCATGACCGACAGCGTCACCGGGGTCTCCAGCAGCGACTCCTCGCGGCGACGGGCGGTGACCATGATCACCCCGCCGTCGGTGCCCGCTTCGGCCTGCGGAGCGGACGGCGCAACCGGGGTTTCCTGGGCCTGCACGGCAGGCGCGGCGGCCATGACGAGCATGAGCGCGGTGCAGCATGCACCAAAGTCATAGCATTTCGATTTCGAACGCATCTTGGTATTCTCCCTGTTTTCGGAATTTGCGTGTCAATGAACTTCGATTCATCGCACGACTTCGGAACGGAAGTTTTCAGGATAAAATCGGATATTCAATTGAATTTGGGTTGTCCGCCCATAACCATCAGTTATGAAACTGCAGAGGCCGGACCCCGGAGTCCCGCCGCCCGGAGAGCACGATGGACCTTCGCCAGCTGCGCCACCTGATCGCCATCATCGAGGAGCGTTCGTTCTCGGCCGCGGCCAAGGCGGTGCACCTCACCCAGCCTGCCCTGACGCGCAGCATGAACGCCCTCGAAGCGAGCGTTGGAACGCCGCTTCTGGTGCGCAGAAACAACGGAATTGAGCCGACTTCGGCAGGTTCCGTGCTTTACGAATACGCCAACCTGCTGACCGCCACAGCGGACAATGCCAGGGCCGACATCGCTCGGCTGGCGAAGGGTCTGGGGGGTGCGCTGAACGTCGGAATCGGCACACATCTGGCCGACCTCGCACTGCCGAAAATCCTCTCGGAGTTCGCGCGGCGCTATCCCCACCTGTCGATCAATCTGAAGATCGGGATGATCGAGGATCTGGTGCCGATGGTGCTGGAGGGCAGGGTCGAACTGATCGCCAGCATGGTCCCGACGGACCGCATGCAGGCAGGCATCGCCTATGAGCGACTTTTTACTACAACAACCCATCTATATGCAGCACAACTGCACCACCTATGCGCCATAGATGATGTCATTACTTTTGAACAATTGACACGCGAGCGCTGGGTTTATTTAAACTGCCTCCACGCGGATCTCGACATGAATCGCTTCTTCGCCAATGGCGGCATGGGCTTTCCCGATCAGGTTTTCCGCACCGATTCCCCAAGGATGATGCGCGCAATGATCGAGGACGAAGGCTGCCTCGGCATCATGCCGGACGACTACATGAGCGGCGCCCGGGCGCAGGCGCTGCGAGTAGAGGGCATGCCCGTCCCGCGCGCGACCGGGCTGCTCTACCGCCCCGATATTCCGCTGCGTCCGATCGTCATGGAATTCGCCAACCTGCTGCGCCGCGAACTTTCCAAACCTCCGGGATGAGTGCGCGCGCACCGGCTCAGGCGGCCAGCGCGGCGAAAGCGCGCAGGCGCGGCACCAGGTGCTCGCCAAGGTGCAGGACGTCGGCGATCGGATCGAAGCCGCTGATCAGGAAGCGGTTCACGCCAAGCCGGTGATAGGCGAGCAGGCTGGCGGCGACCGAGTCCGGCGTGCCGACGATCGTGCTGGCGGCCTTCTGGAACCCGGTGGCGCGGGCGATGCCCACCCAGAGCCGCTCGTCCAGCACGTCGCCTTCGCGGGCGCGCGCTTCGGCCAGTTCGTTCTTGCCGAGGACGCCGGGCTGACCGCCCTTTTGCGCCATGTCCTCGACGCCCCGGCGCACGTCCTCCAGCACCGCCTGCGCCTTGTCCCATGCCTCGCCCTCGGTACGGCCGACGATGATCCGGGTGGACATGCAGAAATCGACTGTCCGACCGGCCTTACGCGCCTCTTGACGTACCGATGCGATCAGTGCGGCGCTGGGTTCCAGCCGGTCTATGCCGAAGGCGTAGACATCGGCGTGCTGCCCCGCGACTTCCAGTGCGCGTGGGGACTGGCCGCCGAAGAACACCGGGATGCCGCCCTCCTGCACCGGCACCACTTCGGAGCGCGCGCCGCGCAAGGTATAGAACGTGCCGTCGTGATCGAACCGCTCGCCGCTCCATGTCCTGCGCAGCAGCGGGATATATTCGGCACTGCGGGCGTGACGTTCGTCGCGAGTTAGGAAATCGCCGTCGGCCTGCGTCTCGGTGTCGCTGGGGGCGGAGATGACATGGACGCCCACCCGCCCCTCGCTCAGCCGGTCGAGCGTGGCGAACTGGCGCGCGGCCAGCGTTGGCGCGACGAAGCCGGGGCGGTGCGCGATCATGAACCTGAGCCGCCTGGTGATCCCGGCAAGGTGAGTGGCGAAGACCACGCCGTCGGGCCATGTCGCCGCCTGCGCGATCAGCACGCGGTCGAAGTCCGCCGCCTCGAACGCGGCGGCGAGGCGGGCGATGAAGTCGGGCTCGACGATGCCCATCGGACGCGGGTTCGCCTCCGAGGATTCGCGATGGTTGAAAGTCCCGATGATCTCGATCGACATGACGCGTCAGTTTTCCTCGTGCGGCGCGGGCGCCGGTTCAGCCAAATTCTCGGCAGGCATCCGGTAGAACAGGAGCAGGACGATCCCGGCCACTTGCGCGACCGCCGGGATCAGCGCCATCGACAGGCGCACCGCCTCGCGCGCGGCCTCGCTCTGCACCAGCGCGGTGCCGGTCCCGGAGCGGTAGCCGCTCGCCTGCAGGAACAGTCCGACGAGGAACGGCGCGAGGGCGAAGGCGGCCTTCTGGAAGAACTCGAAGAAGGCGGCGTAGAGCCCCTCCTTGCGCAGCCCGCTGCGGCGCACCCCGAAGGCGATGGTGTCCGGCAACATGGACAGCGTCATCAGCAGCGTTCCCGTCGTCGCGAAACCGGCAAAGCCGCCGCGCAGCAGGAACAGGGCATCGCCCTCGGCCGGGGAGGCCGCGAGCCAGCTCAGGCTGATCGCGGCCGAAAGCACCAGTGCCGCCGCGCAGATCACCGGCTTGGGCGCGAAGCGGGCGATCTGGCGCCAGACGGGCACGCTCATGGTGCCGACCACGCCGCTCGCCAGCGCGAACTGCGCCATGCCGGTCTCTCCGCGTGCAAGCACGTCGCGCATGAAGAACAGCCCCGTCGCCCCCACCGCCGCCGAGGCGATGAAGCCGCAGAACTTGACGCCCAGCAGGACGATGAACGGGCGGTTGGCGAAAAGCTGCGCGAACCCGGCGAGCGCGGAGCCGCGCTCATGCTCGACAGGGTGCTCGCGCAGGCCACCGGTCGCGACGACCGCGACGGCCATGCTCACGAAGATGAAGGCGGCCATGCAATAGCCCATCCGCGCGAAGGCATCGGCGGAACTGCCGCCCCACGCGATCATCGCCGGAGCCAGCGCGCCCCCCGCCAGCGCGGCAAGCTGGATGAAGAACGTCCGCCAGGCCATCAGCGAGGTCCGCTCCTGCGGGCTGTCGGTGATCTCGGCGGGCATGGCGGAAGAGGGAATCGCGAAAGCAGAATAGCCGGTGAAGGTCAGCAGCAGCGCGCCCATCACCATGACCGCCTGCGAACCGCCCGCCCCGCTGCCCGAGAACAGCCAGGCCATGCCGAGGCCGCTCAGCAGCGCACCCGCCGCCATCCACGGTCGCCGCCGTCCCCAGCGGCTGCGGGTGCGGTCACTGCCCTGTCCGATCAGCAGGTCGGCGATGCCGTCGTAGATGCGCCCGGCCAGCATGAACGAGCCCGCGAGCGCGGGGTCCATCCCGGTCGCGGTCACTAGGTAATACATCAGGATGACATTGACGACGTAAAGCACGGTCGTGCTGCCCGCCGAACCGAACGCCCAGCCCACTTTGGTCGCAATCGGTATGCGTCCGGTGCGGTTAGGTACACTCTGGGTGCCGTTGAGTGCCGCTATTTCGGTCAAGAGCGCCCCCGCCTCGCAGGTCCGTCACGGACTGCCTACCAGCCGGAGACTACGGACACGGCGCTGGCCCGGGAAATCGAAAGCACGGCTTCTTCCATGCACAAAACGTATGCTCGGGGAATCGGAAGACCATGCAGATCCGGCAATTGCGACACTTCCTGGCGGCGGTGGAGACGGGCTCGATGACCCTCGCCTCGACCGCGCAGAACATCACGCAACCCACGCTTTCGCGCAGTATCCGCACGCTGGAGGAGCAGCTCGGCGTCGACCTGTTCGAGCGCGGCCATCGCGGCGTCCTGCCCACCCGATACGGGGAATTGCTGGCGGCCCATGCCCGCTCGATCCTCCACGGCTTCGACCAGGCGATCGAGGATGTCGGCGCCATGCGGGCGGGCGGTTTGGGCCATGTCCGCCTCGGCATCGGCTCCACCGCGACCGACCCGCGCATTGCGCAGGCCTGCGCGGAAATGGCGGTTTCGGCGGAAAACATCACGCTTTCGCTGGACTTCGACGTGCCCGAGACGCAGTTCGCGCGACTTCGGCGCGGGGAGCTCGATGCGATCATCGACACTTTGCGCCCCGACCTCGACAGCGGCGACCTCAACTTCCGGCCACTCACCCGGCTCGACCTGATGCTGGTCGCGCGGCGGGGGCACCCGATCCTCGAGTGCGGCGTGACGCCTGCGCGAGAACTGGCCCGCTGGCCCTGGGCGATCTTCAACCAGCCCAATGCCGAGGCATTCTACCGCGGACTTCTGGGGCTGGAGGACGAGGACCACAACATCCGCGTCCGCAGTTCCTCGCCCGCGATGCTGCGCCAGCTACTGCTCAACGCGAACCTTATCGGCCTGATGGCCCGTACCGAGATCGCCGACTGCCTAGCCGACGGGCGATTGCAGGAAGTCCCCGCCGACATGCGCCGCGTCGAGGCGACGCTTTGCGTCATCACCCGGCGGCGGACCTACATGAGCGGCGCCCTGCGCGTGGTGATCAAGCGGCTGCACGAGGCGCTGTGACGGCAGGCTCCCATACGGTTTGGACATGACTGCGCGCGCGCTTTCGATTGGGCGATGGCCGGTGCCCTCCGCATAGTCCGGGGCATGAAGGCGGGGAAACACGGGACATGCTGAAACGTCCGGTCATGGCCGGGATCGCGGCGCTGGCACTGCTTGCAGTGGGGTTCGGCGCCTTCGCCCTCGCTGCGCGGACGGGCGCCTTCGCCATTTCGCTGGAGGATTTGCGCCACCGCTACCAGACCGCGCATTCTCGCTACGTGACGCTGGGCGGCATGCAACTTCACATCGACGACCGGGGCTCCGGGCCTGTCATCATGCTCATCCACGGGCACTACCAGTCGCTGCGTATCTGGGATGCCTGGGCGCAGCGGCTCGCCAGCGACCACCGCGTGATCCGCATCGACATGCCGCCTTACGGCCTCTCCGGCCCCGACCGCACCGGCCAGTACAGCCCCCGCCGCGTCGAGCAGCTGATCGCCCTCCTAGCCCGGCACGAACACCTGAAGCGCTTCAGTATCGGCGGCATCTCTACCGGCAGCGCGATCGCCATGCGCTATACGCTGGCGCATCCCGATCAGGTGGAAAGCCTTATCCTGGTGAACGCGCCGCTGGTGCCGATCCCACCCGGCTTGCAGCCGAAGACCTCGGCCATGCTGGGCTTTCTGGAGAACACCCTGTTCCGGCCGATTTACCGGCCCAAGGCGTTCTACCGCTACCTCCTGAACCGCCTGATCGCCAACAAGTCCGTCCTCACCGACGATCTGGTGCAGCAGACCTACGACATGCACCGCAAGCCCGGCAATGGGGCGACGCTGGACCAGTTCGCCAGCGCCCTGCGCTTTGAAGCGAGCGATTACGGCAAGCGATCGCAGACGACCGCGCAGCAGCTGGGCTCGGTCCGCGTACCGACGCTCGTGCTTTGGGGCGGGGCCGGGTCCATGCTCCCGGTTTCGGTGGGCTGCGAGGTGACACGCACGGTCGGCGCCTCCCGCCGGCTAATGGTCAGTTTTCCCGGTGCAGGCCATTTCCTGCCGATCGAGGCCCCGCACGCCGCCGAGGACATCGCCTGGTTCCTCGATGCCGACAGCGGCAAGGCCGCCCGTCCGCCTGCCGGCACAGTACAGGACTGCACACGATGAAACACGCCGTGCTCGGCGCGTTCTGCGCGCTCTCGCTCACGATCGCTCCCGTCTGCGCGCAGGAAACCATCGCCAGCCCCGACCCGATCCCGGTCGCCGAACTGGAAAGCCGCTACCGCCTTCCGCAATCGAAGTTCATCGACCTGCTCGGCACGCGCATCCATTATGTCGATGTCGGCTCCGGCCCCGTACTGGTCCTCACGCATGGGTCGAGTTCGTCGCTGCGCACGTTCGCGCCCATGATCGAGCGTCTGAGCCGCCGCTACCGCGTGATCGCGTGGGATGAGCCGAACATGGGCCTGTCGGGCGCCCCGCCACGTGTACTCTACGACCGCCCGCTCTATCCCGTACTGGTGCTGGAGGCGCTGCTCGACACCCTCAAGGTCAAACGCGCCAACCTTGCCGGGGTATCGAGCGGCGGTGCAATCTCGTTCTACTACGCGGCGCGCAATCCGGCGCGGGTCGAGCGGCTGATCCTGTCCAACACGCCCACTGGCCGCGCGGACGGCAAAGGCATGGCGCTCAGCGCCGCGCTGGCGATGGAAATCGCCGCCTCCACTCCGGCCACCGGACGCAAGAGCAAGATCTTCCGCCCGCGCTCCTACTGGCGGGCCTACTTCGATTTCTACACCGGAGAGCCCGGCCGCGCGGACGACCGGCTCGTCGACGAATACTACGACATGAACCGCCGCCCCGCCGCGCCCGACAGGCTGGCCATCGTCGCAGCGCTCGACGATCCGGCGCTGACCGCCGACGCGTTGGCGAAGGTGACTGCGCCGGTGCTGCTTGTCTGGGGCGCCCGCGATCCGGTCCTGCCGGTCGAGAGTGCAGCGGTCCTCCGCGATGCTCTGGTCCATGCTCAGGTATCGACGCTGATCCTGCCGGACGTGGGACATTATCCGCCGCTGGAAGTGCCGGGTCGCTTCGCCGACATCCTCGACAGCTTCCTCTTCGACGTTACCCCCTACCGGCCAGTCGCGCCGGACCCTGCCAAGCGGTAAGGCGCGCACATCCATGACCGACGACACGACCGAATTCTTCGGCATCCTGCACTGGAACGACTATTCCGAAGCCAGGCCGAGGCCCTTCGACGAAGTGGATTCCGAGTTCATCGCAGCCTGCGCCCGCGCTCATGAGGACGCAGGGTTCGATCGCGTGCTCATCGCCAACTCGGCCCATCGGCCTGACAGCCTGCCCATAGCGACATGGGCAGCGGCGGCGACCTGCAGGCTCGGCTTCATGATCGCGCACCGACCCGGCTTCATCGCGCCGACAATGGCCGCGCGCATGTTCGCCATCCTCGACCGGATGAGCGGCGGGCGCTGCGGTGTCCACATCATCACCGGTGCCGACGATCAAGAACTCCACGCGGACGGCGATTACAGTACCAAGGACGACCGCTATCGCCGCAGCCACGAATACGTCGAAGTCATGCGCAAGGTCTGGTCGAGCGAGGCGCCTTTCGATCACGACGGGGAATTCTACCAGGTGGAGAGCGCCTTCTCCCACGTTCGGCCGGAAAAGGGCATCCCGGTCTTCTGGGGTGGCAGTTCGCCAGCCTCGATCGAGTACGGGACGCGCGCGGCGGACGTCTATGCGTTCCCCGGCTTCCCTGCCGCGGCCCTGAAGGAGCCCGCGCGCGACGTGCTGTCCCGCGCCCGCGCGATCGGCCGTTCACCGGCCCTGCTCACCGCCCTGCGCGTCCTCGTCGCCGACACCCCGGCGCAGGCGTGGGAACGCGCCCATGCCATTCAGGACCGGTTGATCGAGGAAGTCGTCGATAACGGCCGCTTCCAGACCAATCCGGGTGAAGGCCGCCGGGCGGCAATCGACCGGGCCAGGCAAGCCGCCAACGAGAATGCGCTGGAGGGTTTGCTCTGGGCAGGCATCACCCGCGTTCCCACCGGTCGGCCGGCGTTGGGATGCCTGGTGGGCAGCCACGATCAGGTCGCGGATGCGCTGATGGAATACCGGGAAGCCGGGTTCTCCCGGTTCATCGTCAGCGGCTATGACCCGATCCCCGACGCCCGCCTGTTCGGCGCAGAACTGATCCCCCGGGTTTGCGCACGCGCAAAGGCGCAATAGCCGGAACAAAGGCCGATCCCGTCCCTTCCTCCTGCAAAGGAGACAGAAATATGCTCGGCAAGATTTTGGGTGCAGTCGCAGGCAGTCAGGTAGCGCAACACGTGCGCGGTATCGACGGCACCGGCGGTGCGGTCCTCGGCGTAGCCGCAACGAGCGTGCTGCGACGACTGGGGCCGGTCGGACTCGTTGCCGCGGCGGTGGGCGGCTACGCGCTCAAGAAGCACATGGAAAAGCGGGAAGCCAGGAAAGCACCGGTCACACCCAAGGCCGCACCCGGAAAATCCTAGGCCGGGCCGGCCGCGCGGTGGTACTCGCTCGCCGCCTGCGGGTCCTGCACGTCATAGACGAACCACGCCTTCTGCCCGTAGTCATAGACCTGCACCAGCCCATCCTCGACCCGGGCTGCGAAGAACGTGGATGAGGCGCGATCGTAGCCTTTGACTTGCGCGCCATCGATCTCGACCGACACGAAATTCTTGTCCCCGGCGTCGTGGATTTCCGGCAGCGTCCCGCCGAATTTTACACTCCGGGCGCCGTCGAACCCCTGCAAACGGCCGTCGCGGAACTCGGCGGCGATCTGCAGGTCGCGGCCAAGAGAATGGTCGTAGAGTCCGGCGACTTTCTTGCCGGTCAGGACGGCGAAGGCGATCGCAGCGATCATCGAACGGGTATGTGCTAGCATGATGAATGCCTGACACGTCGCGGCTACTGAAATCAAGGTGCCCTGCGACAAGCCGATTGCGCGCCGGCGTCACCTTTGCGAAAGATCGCGCCGCTACGGCAGGAACCAGGGCCGGGCAATGCAGGAGCAAGTTGTGAAGCCGACGTCGATAGCGGGAATGCAGGTGCTGTTCGTCATGGCCATCGACCATGAGTACGGCCCGCATCTCAGAGCGCGGATGACGCCGCTGATGACCGGCGTAGGTCCCGTCGAGGCCGCCATCGCGGCGACCGCGTGCCTGCAGCGTCTGGAGGCCTCGGGGCAATTGCCCGATCTGGTCGTGACCCTGGGCTCTGCCGGATCGCGGCGCTGCCGGATGGGGGAAGTCTATCAGATCGAAAGCGTGTCATGGCGCGACATGGACGCATCGCGCCTCGGCTTCGCAAGGGGCGTCACACCGTTCGCCGACCATCCGGCAGTTCTGCAGTTGCCCGTGCTGCTCCCCGACCTGCCCCGCGCCTCGCTGTCGACCGGCGGCGATGTCATAGGCGGCGAAGACTATGCGCGGATCGACGCCGACCTCGTCGACATGGAGACTTACGCAGTGCTGCGCGCATGCCAGCGGTTCGGCGTGCCGATGATCGGCCTGCGCGGTGTCTCGGACGGCGCGGACGAACTGGAGGGCATGTCGGGCTGGACCGAACTGCTCGCGCTGCTGGACGAGCGGCTGGCGATCGCGCTCGACAAGCTGACGGAGGTGCTTGAGCGCGGATTGGCGGATAGCCTTACCGCCAACGCCTGATCGTCGCCGAACTTACCTTCGTCATTCCCGCCTTCGCGGGGATGACGAAAGTGTTTTATACGCTCAGTATCAATACGAACCCGAAGTGTCGGTCGCATCGACGACGCCGTCGCCGTTGGTGTCAAGCCGCTCGAACATCCGCTCGCCCGAGGCATTGAACTCTTCCAGCGTCAGGTTGCCGTCCTTGTCGGTATCGAGCACGCCGAAGCGCACGTGGGCCTGCTTGACTTGGCCGTCCGGTGCCGGTTTGTCCTTGCTGAAGCGGCCGGTGAACTCGCCGACGTAGTCCGCCTCGCTCACCTTGCCGTCGCCATCGAGGTCGAAGGTGCGGTACTTGGCGGCACGGGCAGCGGCGAACTCGGCGGCGGTGACGCGGCCGTCGTGATCGGCGTCGTTCTCGCGCAGGAAGGCTTCCTTGCCGTGGCCGGGCGCGGCGCGGCGCTCTTCGGTAGACTGGGCAAGCGCGCCCTGGCTGGCTGTGAGGGCGAGAACGAGCCCTGCGATAAAGTGAGTCTTGGTCATGGTCTTCTCCGTTGAACTGGAAATCGGGATCACTCTTCGACCTGAAACGTAAGCGAGGTCGTGTAGCTGCGCTCGTCGGTGCCGGAGCCGGCGGGCGCCTCGGCGCGGTGGCGGGTCATCAGGACGTACGTGCCGGGGCGGTCGAACTTGATGACGGCCTTGCCCTGCGCGTCGGTCCTGACCTGACGGTGGCTGACCGCCTCCTCATAGTCCGCGCCGCCCCGGTCCAGCTCCAGTTCCTGCGCGGCCATCGGCTTGCCGTCGAACAGTACATTGAGCGTGAACGGGGTGTCGAGATAGAGTTCGCTGGGATGCGTCACCGGCTGGATGCGCAGGCGCCCGATCGCGACGTCGACGGGGGCGCGGGTCGGCTGCTTCTTGGAGACATAGGCGTCGGCGACGGTCTCGGTCTGGCTGGTGCGGACTTGCGTGGCTTCCTTGGGCACTTCGCCATGGACCGGCTGCCACTTGCCGCCGACCAGCGCGCTCTTGCCCACCCGGCCAAGGCGCACGCCCGTGGTGAAGCGATAAGTCCCCTCGGCATCGAGCGCGCTTTCCAGCACCACCATCTGCTTGAGCGAGGTGATCGACTGGAAGCTGCCGCGCGATCCGTCCGGCAGGATGACGTGATAGTCGCTGGCATCGACCGGCACTTCGGGACGGAAGAACTTCTCGCCGAAAGCCGATTCCACCGTCACCATTTTCTCGGTGTTGCCCGCGAAGAACTTGGGCAGGAGGTAGGAGGTGTGGGCGAGCGCGGCGCCGGGAGCGATGCTGACGGCGCACAACAGCGCGGCGATGCCTGGGGCAAGTCTGGTCATGGTCGAAGCAGTCCTCATCATTGTCCGGTGATCTCGAAAGTGAAGCTGTGCGCCTCGCCGTCCGGCGGGCGCGGGAAAGGCGATGCCCGGCGGACCAAAGCCATCGCCTCGTGATCGAAGCGCGAGGAGCCTGATGTGCGCGCCACGCGGATCGCGCGCGCGGCGCCGCCGGGCTCGACGGTGAAGGCGATCAGTGCCTCACCCGCGCCGATGGTGTTGCCGCGCTGGTAGCGTTTCAGATGCTGGTAGACGCGGCCGCTGAAATTGCTGACGGCGGAGTTGCCCGCTTGGTCGGTATTGCCTCCGCCGCTGCCGCCCTTCCCCTGAGCCTCCGCCGCGCTTTCCGCCGCCCGCGCCTGCGGACCGGGTGCAGTGGCGGCCGGAGTGACGAACGCGGCTGCGGGGATCAGCTTGGCCACAGGCAACTGCCGCGTCGTCGTCGCGGCCGTACCTTCACCCATGCGCCCCTGCCCGCCGCCGCCTGCCTGCGCCGCCGGTTGCGGCAGGGGCTGCGCAGCGGGCCGAGCCTCTGCGACTACCGCCTGCGAAGGAACTTCGGCAGGCGGCGTCACCGCGCGTTCCAAAGGCTGTTGTGCCTCGGCCCGCGGCTGCATCTTCGGGCCTGGTCCGCCCTCGCGCATGGACAGGTCGATGCTGACAAGGCGGGAGCGGGTGCCCCCTTCCACCCGCACCGCCTCCCCCCAGGTGAAGACCAGCAGCGCCGCCACCAGGGCATGCGCGGTGACCGAGGCGGCCATGGCGTTCAGGTCGATCCGCGCAAACGGACCTGTCCCGAACTCGGATCTGCCCATCCAGGAAGCCATGTCCGCCTCGCCCCCCTTAGAACATTTTCGAGAGGGCGGCCTTGAAGTTGCGCCCCACCGCCGGGCGCGTGGACAGCGCCGACTGGTAATAAGTGTCGAAGATGTTCTCGACGCTCAGGCGCAGCGCGACGTTCTCGAAGATACCGCCGCTCGGCGTGATCGTGGCGCGCAGATTGTGGACATCGAAGCCCTTGTGCTCGGTGCCGTTGATATCGAGATCTTCGGCGAGGGTCGTCTCCCAGCGCACGTCCAGCAGCTTTCCAAAGCGCTTGCCCGCCGAGAGCATGTAGGTCTTCTGCGGCAGGTTGGTCCAGTCGTCGATCACGCCGGTGGTGCGCAAACGCTGGCCGTCCGGGATGGTGGCGTTGAAGTCAAAGTAGATTCCGCTGGCGGTGGCGTAGGACGCCTCGATCTCGAAGCCGTCGAGATAGACCTCGCGCACGCCCGAGTAGGCGGTGTTGTCAGTCAGCTCGGTGTCGTAGTAGTTGACCTTGATCGCAAGGTGATCGCCCTTGCCGAGCAGATCGGTGCGATCGAACGAGCCGCCCGCTTCCCAGGTGCGGCTCTTTTCCGGCTGGTTCATGTACGTGGCGTTGTCGAGGTCGTCGATGATCGGCAGGTTGCGCGTGCGCGCCCAGCTGCCGAACGCAGCCAGACCGAACGGCAGCTCGTAGCGGGCGGAGACGCCGCCCATCCACGCCGTATTGTTGTAGGATACGGGCGTGCCGGTGCGGTTGGATTTGACGTTCGAGGTCTCCCAGCGGATCGCCGGGCTCAGCGTGAAGCCCTTGAACAGGCCGATCTCGTCCACCGCGAAGGCGGCCATGCGGTTGTCGGTGCCGCCCGGCGCGCTGCTGGCGTCGGCGCGCTTCTTGTGGATGTACTCGACGCCGAAGTGCAGGTTGTGATGGATCGGCCCGGTCGAGAACAGCGCAGCGTTCTTGAGCGTGATCTTCGAGGTCTCGTAGCGGTGGTCGGCATTGAGCACCGGCGAGATCGCGACGCCCACGGCGCTCTGGTCGATCTCCTGATTGGCGTACGTGTACAGCAGCTGGAGATTGACCGCGTCGTTGTCGACCGGCTTGTAGGCGTAGGACACCGTCAGCACCTGGCTCTTGGTGTCGCGGTCGACGTTGCCGAACACGCCCGCCGTAGTGCCGAAGCTGTCGTAGGGGACGTCCCGGTCGCTGGTGGTGGTCTGGTTGAAGCTGGCGGCGATGGTATGGGCGTTGTCGGCGCCGAAGTGGAATGCGCCTTTCACCAGGAAGCTGGGCAGCTTGAAGCTGCTGTTGCCGATGTCGTCGCCGTGGCCGTCCTGCTGCGTGCTCTGGGTGCGCCAGGTGTAGTTCGCGAGGAACTCGAACTGCTCGGTCGGCATTGCCGCAACGGTGGTGGAGGTCGCGAAGCCGTTGCCGTTGGTCTGGCCCGAGACGGTCTGACTGGCGGTGATGCCGGTCTTGCCGTGGAGGACGGTGGCCGCATCGTTGGTTTCCAGCAGGACGACACCGCCGATGATCCCCGAGCCCCACTCGAAGCTGCCCACGGTGCCGCGGATCACCTGCGCGCGCTTGTAGAGCAGCGGGTCGGTGAACAGCTGCGTGCCGACGCGATAGATTTCTTCTGAGCCCGTGGTGGCGCCGTCGACGACGAAAGCGACCTTCTGGTCGGTGCCATAGGTGCCGTTGGCGCCGAAGCCGCGGATGTTGATGCCCGAGCCGATCGGGGTCGATCCGTTGATGAGCGTGACGCCCGGCACGGAGTCCAGCAGTTCGGCGATGGTGGAGGCCTGTCGGTCCTCGATCTCCTTGCGGTCGATCACGGTGATCGGCGTCGCGGTGTCGGTCTGGATGGCGCGGGTGCTCTCGCCGATGTCGATGGTGCCGAGGAATTCACCGGCCTGCGTGTTCTTGTCGGTGGCGGCAGCGTCCTGCGCATGGGCCGGAGCGGCGACGAAGAAGGCAATGGCGGACACCCCGCCAAGCGCGCGGGCGGCAAAACTACGAAGCATAATTGTTTCCCCTTCGCTAATGCGAATCGTATGCATTAGCAGAAAGGGCAATTGCGCAGCTTGACTGTTACGTAAAGGACTTTTTTCGAATTTCGTCCGGCGGACCTCGAAAGATCGCGAATGACATGACGAAACCGCCCCGGAAGCGGCATGCTTCCGGGGCGGTTCGTAACAACTGCCAACTTCTCGCCGATGTGCGGCGAGAGATGGTCAGAACGGGATATCGTCGTCGAGGTCGTCGCCGAAGCCGCCGCCGGAACCGCCGGACGAGCCGCCCGAGGAACCGCCAGTGCGGCCCCATTCGCTGCCGCCCGAAGAACCACCGGAGGAACCGCCGCCCCATTCGTCACCGCCGCGCGATGCTCCGCCCGAGCGCTGGCCGCCGCCGAAGCCGCCGCCCGAGGAACCACCCTCGCTCCAGCCGCCACCGCCGCTGCGCTGACCACCGCTGCCGCCGCCCGGCGCACCGTCGAGCATGGTCAGCACGCCGCCGACGCCGCCGACCGAGACTTCGGTGGTGTAGCGGTCATTGCCGTTCTGGTCCTGCCACTTGCGGGTGCGCAGCTGGCCTTCGATGTAGACCTTCGAGCCCTTGCGCAGGAACCGCTCGGCGACGCCGACGAGGCCGTCGGACTGGAGCACGACCGAGTGCCATTCGGTACGCTCCTTGCGCTCGCCGGTGGCGCGGTCCTTCCAGCTTTCGGAGGTCGCGATGCGCAGATTGGCGATGCGGCCGCCGTTCTGGAACGACTTGACCTCGGGGTCGGCCCCCAGGTTGCCGACGATGATGACCT
Source organism: Sphingomonas sp. LH128 (assembly GCF_000293195.2). NCBI lineage: Bacteria > Pseudomonadati > Pseudomonadota > Alphaproteobacteria > Sphingomonadales > Sphingomonadaceae > Sphingomonas > Sphingomonas sp. LH128. The sequence continues at coordinate 2,876 of NZ_ALVC01000138.1, read as the reverse complement.
TGTTGACGCTGCCTGCCATGCGGGAATCGCTTTCCTTCGAAATCTGGCGGATGGGTTAGCCCAAGCCGGGGCACGGATGCGAGTCCGGCAGGCCGCCTTTTCTACAATTGTAACCGTCATTGCGAGCGAAGCGAAGCAATCCAGGGCGGTGTAAGGCTGCCCTGGATTGCTTCGCTCGCAATGACGAAGTGAAAGCGCGCTACAACCCCGCCGCCACCGCGACCCAGTACGTCGCGCCCGCCGCGATGTAGGCGAGGCCGAACAGGTAGGCGAGCATGAACGTCGGCCACTTCCAGCCGTTGGTCTCGCGCCGGGTCACCGCAATCGTCGACATGCACTGCGGCGCGAACACGAACCATGCCAGGAACGCCAGCGCCATCGGCAGGGTCCAGCGCCGCTTGAGCTGGTCGCCGAGTTCGAGCGCCTGCTCGTCCTCGTTGTCGCCCGCATCGACCGCGTAGGTCGTCGCCAGCGAGGACACCGCCACCTCGCGCGCGGCCATCGCCGGGATCAGCGCCAGCGCCATGTCGCGGTTGAAACCGATCGGCTCGACCACGAAGGCGAGGCCGTTCGCCACCTTGCCCGCGATCGAGGCGTCGACCTGGCTCTCGCCCGGACCGGCCTTCGGGAAGTTGAGCATGACCCACAGCACGACCGTGACCATGAAGATGATCGTGCCCGCGCGGCGCAGGAATATCCATGCGCGCTGCCACAGCCCGATCGCCATGTCCTTGAGGCGCGGCATCTGGTACTTGGGCAGCTCCATGATGAAGCCCGAAGCGGCGCCCTTGGTCATCGAGCTGCGCAGCGCCAGCGCCACCGCCATGGCCCCGACCACGCCCACGACATAGAGCGTGAACAGCACCAGCCCCTGCAGGCCGATCCCGCCCCACACGCTGGTATGCGGGATAAACGCGGCGATGATCACCGCATAGACCGGCAGGCGCGCCGAGCAGGTCATCAGCGGCGCGATCAGGATCGTCGTCAGCCGGTCCTTGGGGTCGGTGATCGAGCGCGTCGCCATGATGCCCGGAATGGCGCAGGCGAAGCTGGAGAGCAGCGGGATGAAGCTGCGACCGGACAGGCCCACGCTTGCCATCATGCGGTCCATCAGGAACGCGGCGCGGGCCATGTAGCCCGATGCCTCCATGGCGAGGATGAAGGCGAAGAGGATGACGATCTGCGGCAGGAACACGATCACCGAGCCGACGCCCGCGATCACGCCGTCCGTCAGCAGGTCGCGCAGCAGGCTTGGCGGAAGCGCGGCCTTGACGCCGTCGTGCAGCGCACTGACGCCCGCATCCAGCGCATCGGCGAACGGAGTCGCCCAGGCGAACACCGCCTGGAACACCACGAAAAGGATTGCCAGTAGGATCACCGGCCCGACCCACGGGTTCAGCAGCAGCTGGTCCAGCTTGGCGTGAAGACGGTGGCGCTTGGATTCCGAGAGGATCGCCGCATCCGCCATGGCATGCGCGGCGACGCGGCGTTCGGTCTGTCCGAGGGCGGTCAGACCCGGACCCGGATGCCGCTCGCCCGCGTTCGCGATCGCCTCGCCCAGTTCGGCAAGGCCGCGGCGGCGGACGGCGACGGTCGGGATGACGGGGACGCCCAGTTCTTCGGCTAGCACGGCGGCGTCGAGGACGAGGCCGTCACGCTCCGCCAGATCGACCATGTTGAGCGCGACGACGGTGGGCTTGCCCAGCGCCAGCAGTTCCTGCGCGAAGACGAGGTGCTGCTCGAGGTTCGATGCGTCGAGCACCACCACCAGCACGTCGGGCGCGGCCTCGCCGGGGAACATGCCAGCGATGACCTTGGCGGTCACTTCCTCGTCCGGGCTGGTCGGGTCGAGGCCGTAGGCGCCGGGAAGGTCGGTCATCTCCACCGGCTCGCCGGTCGGCAGGACGAAGCGGCCCGACTTTCGTTCCACGGTAACGCCGGGATAATTGGCGATCTTCTGGCGCGCGCCGGTCAGCGCATTGAATAGCGCGCTCTTGCCCGCATTGGGGTTGCCGACGAGCGCGACCTTGCGTTGACGGCTCACAGTTCCTCGACCTCCATCGCGGCGGCATGGGCGCGGCGCACGGCCACGGTCATGCGGCCCACGGTAATGGCGATGGGGTCGCGCCCGCCCAGGATGCCGCGATGCGACACCGCAATCCTGGCGCCCTCCTCCAAGCCCAGGGCACGGAGCCGCCGCGCCTCTTCCTGGACGAGCGCGGGCCAGTGCACGGCGACGATGCGCGCGGACCGGCCGATAGGAAGCATATCGAGAGTCATGGTGGCGCGGTGCCAGATAACACCCTTAATTGCAACCGGATCGCAATAGCGGAACCAAGGGTTTTCGCAGGGGAAAGGATTTGAAACGATACCTGCAAATCCTCCCTGTCGCGCAGCGATGGGGAGGTGGCGCCGACGAAGTCGGTGACGGAGGGGGCTTTGTGTTGCCCTACCCCTCCACCACCCGCTGCGCGGGCGGTCCCCCTCCCCATCGCTGCGCGACAGGGAGGATAAACCACCGCAAAGGGCGAAACCGGAAAAGCCGGTTTCGCGTGGGCCACCGGACCCGGTCACTTCGGCTGGTAAGTCTGCTCGATGCCGGGGAAGCTGCGATCGCGCACTTCTGCGGCGTACTGCGCGGCTGCTTCCGAAACCACCGAGCCCATGTCGGCATACTTCTTCACGAAGCGCGGCACCCGCTCGAACATGCCGAGCATGTCCTCGGTAACCAGTACCTGCCCGTCGCACTGTGCCGAGCCGCCGATGCCGATGCTGGGACAGGCGATGGCGCGGGTGGCTTCGATGGCGATCGTCTCGACGACGCCCTCGATCACGATCGAGAACGCTCCGGCTTCGTCGAGCGCCTTGGCATCGGC
>NZ_ALVC01000137.1:0-11400 GCF_000293195.2 Sphingomonas sp. LH128 | reverse complement strand
CCGCCGCTTCGTCGAACGTCGCCATCCGGTTGTGCGTCGCCAGAGCCCCGCGCACGATCGGCACCGCCAGCGCCGCGCCGGTGCCTTCGCCCAGCCGCAGGCCGAGGTGGAGCAGCGGCTCCAGCCCCAGCTTGTCCAGCAGCCGCACATGGCCCGCCTCGGCCGAGCAGTGTGCGGCGATGCAATGATCGGTGAAACGCGGGTTGTCCCGCAGCAGCGGCAGGATCGCGGCCGAGGCGATGAACCCGTCGAGCAGCACCGGCACCCGCGCCAGCCGCGCGGCGAGGATCGCCCCCGCCATCGCGGCGATCTCGCGTCCGCCGAGAAGGCGCAACGTCTCGAAGGCGTCGATGGCGGCGCCGGAATGCAGCGCCACGGCCGCCTCCACCGCCACCGCCTTGCGCGACAGGCCGAGGTCGTCGATCCCGGTGCCGCGTCCGATCCAGTCCTGCGCGGAGCCGCGCAGTACGGCGGCGCAGAGCGCGGCGGCGGGCGTGGTGTTGCCGATGCCCATCTCGCCCACCAGCAGCAGCCGGGTATCGGCGCCCAGCGCGGCGGCGCCCCGGTTAAGGGCGTCGAGGCATTCCTCCGCGCTCATGGCCGCCTCGCGGGTGATGTCGCCGGTCGGCCGGTCGAGATCGAGCGCCACCACCGAAAGCCGCGCGCCGCAGGCCGCCGTCAGGGCGTTGATCGCCGCGCCGCCCGCCTCGAAGTTGGCGACCATCTGGACGGTGACTTCGGGCGGGTAGGCGCTGACGCCCTGCGCGGTGACGCCGTGGTTTCCCGCGAAGACGACCGCCTGCACCGGGTCCGCCTCGGGGCGCTCGCTGCCCTGCCATCCGGCCATGAACACCGCGATGTCCTCCAGTCGGCCGAGCGCGCCGGTCGGCTTGGTGAGGCGGGCCTGACGGTTCAGCGCGGCGGTGCGGCTGGCCTCGTCGGATTCGGGCAGCGCGGCGAGGGCAGCGGCGAAGGAGGCGGGATCGGCGAAACGGGTCATGTGCAGACGTAGCCTTCCGGGGGCGTGCGGGTGATGAAGTGGCCCTTCACGCCTTGCGGCCATTCCTTGAAGGGGACGCGGCCGTGCTCGCTTTCGGCGTGGCGCGCGGCATATTCGAGGATGGCGCGGGCGGCGTCTTCGTCCGGCGTGAAGTCGCCCAGCACGTAGCCGACTTTGCCCGGTGCGCGGATGTGGACGGTGCAGTGGCGGCTGCAGGCGAAGAGGCAGGGCATGGCCTGGATCTGCACGCCCTGCAGTTCGGGGTCGGCGGCCTGAACGCTGCGCATCGCCGCTTCGAGCAGGGCGCCGCCCCGCTGGCCGGTCTCGTCCTCGCGGGCGTCGGCGGTGTGGCGGCAGGTGTTGCAGACGACCACCGAAGGGCCGGGAGGTACGGGGGTCAGCATGGGGGTGTCACCTTGGTATTGGTGGTGAGGCCCACCCCGCTGTGGTTGAAAAACTGTCCGTCATCCCCGCGAAGGCGGGGACCCATCTGATGCCGTCGCAAGAGGCGAAGTCCGGAGATGGGTTCCCGCCTTCGCGGGAATGACGACGATACAATCACAGGCGGTCGCGTTCCGGCCGGCAGGTCCTCCCCTCCCGCTTGCGGGAGGGGCTGGGGGTGGGCCTTTTCGGGTTGGGCCTTCCTTGTCATCAGAACCGGCTGCGCACGCCGACGTAGACCGTCCGTCCCAGTGCGGAATAACCCGCCGCCGTCTGGTAGTCCTTGTCGGTCAGGTTCTCGACGCGGCCTTGCAGCATCAGGTTCTCCTTGATCCGCACTTGCGCGCGAAAGTCGATCAGCCAGTAGTCGTCCAGCTTCGCGGTGCCGGTGGCGGCGTTGAAGGTCTCGCCCGAGTAGCGCGCCGCGACGCTGGCGCGAAGCCCTTGCGGCAGGTCGATGCCCGCTTCGGCATTGGCCATGTGGCGCGGTACGCGCTGCAGCTGGCGGCCGTAGGTGGACGAACCCTCGGTGCGGTCCTCGGCGCGGGTCCAGCTGTAGTTGCCCTCGGCAAACAGCACGCCCAGCTTCGCCGACGCGGCGAGTTCCAGGCCGCTGGCCTTGGCCGTCTTGACGTTGGCGTAGTAGCCGAAGCGCGTGGTCGTGGTGCCGGGGATGTAGCACGCGGCGGGCAGCGTTCCACTGGTCGGGCAGTAGGCGAAGTCGATCAGGTTGTCGGTGTCGCGCTGGAACCAGGTTGCGGAGAGGCGCAGGGCCTCGCCGAAGTTCTGCTCGGCGCCCACTTCCCAGCCCTTCGCCTTCTGCGGGGCGAGGTCGGCGGTGCCGTAGGCGCTGTACATCTGGTAGAGCGAGGGGGCTTTGAAACCCTCGTCATAGCTGGCGCGCAGCACCGTGGCGCCTCCGTTGGGGGTATAGGCCGCGCCCGCGCTCCACACGGTCTGCCCGCCGAAGCGCGACTGGTGATCGTAGCGCGCGCCGCCGTCGAGGGTGAGGCCCTTGACCGGGCTCACGCGCAGTTCGGCGTAAAGGCTGTCCATGTCCACCGAGTAGGGCGTCAGCGTATAGGGCGTGGCGGAGTTCGTCGGCGAGGCGGTGGTCATCCGCTGCTCCTCGCGCTCGGCGCCGAACACGGCCTGGATCGCGTCGCTGAAGGTGTAGGTGCCCTGGTACTCGTAGCGGCGCAGGCGGCCGTGCGCGTCGAAGGTGATCGCGCGGATCGAGCGGGTGGGGTCGAAGTTCTCCCGGTCGGTGACGTTCTGCAGCACCGCGACGCGGTTGACCAGCTTGCCGTCCAGCAGCGCGAAGTTGAGGCCCGCGTAGCCGGACCATTCCTTCGTGGTGCCATAAGCGAGGGTGTCGCCTGAAGTGCCGTCGAAATCGTTCTTCCCGTCGGCCCAGTAGCCGCGCAAGTCGAGGCTGACGCCGGGGGCGACGCGCACCGTGACGGTGCCGCTGGCGGCGCTGCGCTGGAAACCGTCGGCCTCGGTCCCGTTCGCGCGGGCGGAGATACCGTCGGTGGTGAAACGCGAGGCGGAGAGGCGCCAGTCGATGAGGTCCGAGGTGCCGCCCACGCCCGCGCGGGCGGAGACGTTGTCATGGGTTCCCGCCTCAACGGCGAAGCTGCCTTCGAGCCGCTCGGTCGGGCGGCGGGTGCGCACGTTGACGACACCGCCGGTCGCGTCGCTGCCCCACAGGATCGACTGCGGCCCGCGCAGGATCTCGATCCGGTCGACGTCGTCGAGCAGCAGGTTGGAGAAGCCGTAGCCGCCCGCCGTCGCCGAGGGGTCGGACAGGCGCATGCCGTCGATCACCATGACGGTCTCGCCCGCATCGGCGCCGCGGATGCGCAGCGAGGTGGTGGTGCCGTAGCCGCCGTTGCGCGACATCGAGACGCCGGGGGTGCGCAGCAGGGCATCGGTCAGGGCGATGGGTTGCAGGGCGACGATCGCGGGCTCGCCCAGCACGGTCACGGTGGCGGAGACGCGCTCGATCGCGACGGGGGTGCGAAGCGCGCCGACGACGATGTTGTCATCTTGCCGAGTGTCGCCGTCGGTATCGCCAGGTGCCGTTGTGGTATCGTTGGGTGCCGCTGTGTCGGCGAATGCCGGAGAGGCCGAAGCGAGCAGTGCGATAGCGGCGGTGGTAATGATAAGATATTGTTTCACTTGTATTCCTTCATGCGAACGACGGTGCTCCGTCGGCCGGTGAAGGATATTGGGACAGTGGGCGCGGACAGGCAGCGCAACACCTCCCGCAAGCCCCCTCAGGCCGCCGGAACGATGGCTGTCGTTGCGCGAGGAATGCACTTCCCCCGTTCGTCCGGCACACCCTGTCCGGTCGAAGAACGACGGCGACGGGCAGGTCTCCTGGCTCACGGGTCATCGCCGATTTCGGCCGCCTTCTCAGGGGCTTGCACCCCCAATGGCATGTGGCAGAACGGCTCTCCGCTTACAGTTGCAGGGGCAGCCCGGGTATCTCACCCGCGTTCCCTTTCAATCCCCTCGCGGGGAACCTGTCGCGGCGCGGCAAGTATCGTGCGCCGGGGCGCCGCGCAAGAGGCCAATGCTTGCGCCGACCTGCCGGAAACCATAGGTGCGGGATCGATGGACACTCCGCGCCAAGACGATGCCCCCGCCTGCCCGGCGTACCTGGTAAGCGCCCCGTCCTCGGGTCAGGGCAAGACGCTCGTGACTGCGGCATTGGCCCGAACGCACCGCAATGCGGGCAGAAAAGTGCACGTTTTCAAGGTTGGACCGGACTTCCTCGACCCCATGGTGCTCGAAGTCGCGAGCGGCGCGCCGGTCCTTCAGCTCGACCTGTTCATGTGCGGAGAGGCGCAGTGCCGCGCCCTCCTGCACGAAGCGGCGCGCGAGGCCGACCTGATCCTCGTCGAAGGCGCGATGGGCCTGTTCGACGGTGACCCCAGCGCCGCCGACCTCGCCGAACGCTTCGGCTTCCCGGTGCTGGCGGTGGTTGATGGATCGGCGATGGCGCAGACGTTCGGCGCCCTGGTCCACGGCCTCGCGACCTACCGGCCGGGGCTGGAGGTCCATGCGGTGATCGCCAACCGCGTCGGCAGCGCGCGGCACGCGGAATTGCTGGAGCAGGGCGTGCCTGCGTCGGTGAAGTGGCTGGGCACTTTCCCGCGCGAGGCCGGAGTGACGCTGCCCGAACGCCACCTCGGGCTGGTGCAGGCAGCCGAGGTCGTGGATCTCGACGCGCGACTGGATCGGGCGGCGAGCCTGCTGCCTGATGCCGTGCTGGACCTGCCGCCGCCGGTGAGCTTCCCGGCGCCCGAGGTCCCGGAGGAAAGCCCCAATCTGGCGGGTCTGCGCATCGCCATCGCGCGGGACGAGGCTTTCGCCTTCATCTACCACGCCAACTTGCGATGGCTGGAACGGGCAGGCGCGCAGCTCGCCTTCTTCTCACCGCTTCATGACGCGCGATTGCCCGATTGCGAGGCGATCTGGCTCCCCGGAGGCTACCCGGAACTGTATCTGCAGACGCTTGCCGCGAATGCGCCGATGCTCGATGCCATCCGTGCGCACCATGCGGCGGGGAAGCCGATTCTCGCCGAGTGCGGGGGGATGCTCTACGCTTGCGCATCGCTCACGGACGTAGAGGGCAATCGGGCCGATCTGCTCGGATTGCTGGAGGGGCACGCCGCGATGCAGCGGCGTTTCGCCGCCCTCGGCATGCAGCACATCGCGCTGCCGGGAGGGACCTTGCGCGGGCACACGTTCCATTATTCGCGGCTGGAAACCGGGCTCGTACCGGAGGCTCGCGCCAGCACGCCGGACGGGCGGGACGGGGAAGCGCTCTATCGCGTCGGCTCGCTCACCGCGAGCTACATGCACGCATACTTCCCGTCCGCTCCCGAAGCGGCGGCGCGGTTTTTCGTTCAGGCTTCGACCAGCGACTGACCTTTGGGGAGGTCGGGGTCCTTGCGCGGATCTTCGCTGGCCTCGACGATGCCGGGTTCGGGCACTCGGAAGACCTTCGCCGCGTCCGCCTTGTCGCCGAGGTTCTCGCTCGAAGACAGGCTGATAAGCCAGGGCGAGAGGAACAGGCCGACGATGATCGGCGAGAGCCAGATCGCCGTCGTCATGTCGAGGAACGCCGTCGCCGTCAGGCCCGCGCCGAGCAGCAGATGCTCACGCAAGTCGGGCAGGACTTCGCGCACGGTGATGCGGCGGGCATCGCGGGTCTGGGTGTTCCAGCCCGCCGAGATGCCCAGCAGCAGCCCGAGCAGCGCCTTGGTCTGTGTCATCATGGTGATCGGTGCGAGCAGCATCGCCAGTACCGTCTCCAGCAGGACCGAGCGCACGGCCGCGAAGCCGCCGCCGAAGCTGCGGCGCCGCTCGCCGTCGGCCAGGACCCAGATCAGGCCCATGATCTTCGGGCCGAACAGCAGCATCACCGTCAATGCCAGCACGCTCGGCGGGGCGAGGGTGACGAAGCCGCCATCGCCATGCGTCGCGACCTGGCCGATCATCGTCAGGATCAGCAGCAGCCAGCCCGGCGAGGTGAGGTAGGCCGAGGCGCCAATCAGCAGGTGCAGGCGGCTCGCCCAGTGCAGGCCCGAGGCGCCGAGGAGCTGCAGGTGCTGCAGGTTGCCCTGCATCCAGCGCCGGTCGCGGATCGCCATGTCGATAATCGTGGGCGGGAATTCCTCGTAGGAACCGCCGATCATGACCATGTGGACGGCCCAGCCACGGCGGCGCAGCAGGGCGGATTCGAGCATGTCGTGGCTGAGGATATGGCCGCCGAACGGAGCCTTGCCGGGAAGCTCAGGAAGACCGCAGGCCTCGGCGAAGGCGCGGGTACGCACGATCGCGTTATGGCCCCAGAAGTTGGCCTCCGACCCCGACCACCACAGCAGCCCGGCGCTCGCGATCGGGCCATAGGCCTCGCTCGCGAACTGCATCCAGCGCTGGAACAGGGTTCGCGCGTTGGTGATCATCGGCACCGTCTGGAGCAGGCCGATCGAGGGACGCTCCTCCATGATCGAGGCCATGCCCACGATCGTCTCGCCGCTCATCATCGAGTCGGCGTCGAGGATCAGCATGTTCTCGTAAGCGCCGCCGAAACGCTTCACCCATTCGGCGATGTTGCCGGGCTTGCGCGCGATGTTCTTCTCGCGGCGGCGGTAGTAGATCTTGATCGGCGCGTGGTCGGCCAGTTCGTGCCAGGCGGCTTCCTCGCGCTTGCCGTGGAAGGGGTTGGAATCGCTGAGGACGAAGAAGTCGATCCACGGCGCGCCGCCGGCTTCGGCGATCGAGTAGGCCATGGCACGTACGCGGGCGAAGACTTCCTCGACGCCCTCGTTGTAGACCGGCATCAGCACGGCGGTCTTGTGGCGCAGGCTGGAGGCCGGGCTTGGCAGCGCGGTGAAGCCGGGATGCTCGCCGGTGATGAGCTTGAGGAAGCCCATCGTCGCGGTAACGAAGCCGAACGAGATCCAGCAGAACAGCGGCACGAAGAACACCAGCAGCAGCGCTTCGACCCAGTCGAGCCCGTCGCGCGAGAGTTCCATGCGCACCGTGCTCGATGCGGCGAGGCCGATGGCGGCGGTGAGCGCGAGCAGCAGCAGGCGCTTGACCAGCATCCCGTGCGGCGCGGTTTTCACCTCGCGTGCGCCGGGCGGATTGCCCCACAAGTTCTGGATCGGCATCGCCATGGGCGATTCGGCCGGAAGCATCGGCGAATGGTTCATCGGCGTCGCACTCACGTTTCAATGGCCTTGATAACGGTCTCACTGAGCGCGGAGTTGCCGCGCTTGAGGAAAAGACGGAACTGGGGCTGGGTCAGGGCGGCGGATCGCACGTCGATCATCGCCCTCCAGCGCCCGTCCGAGCGCGCCACCGGATAGGCGACGGAGGAGACCACCGCAGCCTTGGGCAGGTCGGTATCGGGCGTGACGCCGCTGGTCCGGTCGAGGCCCGCCAGCGCGGGACCGGAGAAGTCGAACACGAACTTGCGCACGCCTTCCAGCGGCGGCGAACCCGGACTGCCGCCGGGGCCTTCGAAGACATCGACGCAGCGTGAGCCGCCATCGATGGTCGGGTCCTTGGACGTCCAGGTCAGTCGATAGGCGAAATCGCGGCGCTGCCCGGCCTTCGCCGGACGGTCCGCGCGCCAGAACAGCGCGATATTGTCGAGCGTCTCACTGTTCGTCGGCATTTCGTAGAGGCCGACCGCGCCCGCGCCCCAGTCTCCCTTGGGCTCGACCCAGAGCGAGGGGCGACGGTCGTAGAATACGCCGTCGTCCTGATAGTGATCGAAAGCCTGATCACGCTGGAGCAGGCCGAAGCCCTTTGGCGAATCCGAACGCAGCGCATGAAGCCGCGCCACCGCGGGATTTTCCAGCGGCCGCCAGACCCGCTCGCCATTGCCCGACCAGATCGCGAGGCCGTCCGAATCGTGGATTTCCGGCCGCCAGTCGCCGCGCGCGCGGGCGGGGCTCGACTGATCGTACCAGAACATGCTCGAAGCAGCGCCGAGGCCCAGTTGCTTGACGTCCTTGCGCAGGAACAGCGCCGCAGTGACGTCCTGCGTCACCCCGTTCGCCGTCTTGCGGCAATCGAAGGCGTAGGCCCCGGCAAGGCTCGGCCCGTCGAGCAGGGCATGGATGCGCACGCTGTCGGCGCCGGTCTGCTCGATCCAGAAGCGGGTGAAGTCGGGAAACTCCTCGCCGGTGGCAAGGCCGGTGTCGATGGCGATGGCGCGCGCCGAGAGGCCATACTGGTCGCGGTCGCCGGAGGAGCGGAAATAGCTCGCGCCCTGAAATGCCAGCCAGTCGCTGCGGCCGGTCGCGTCCATGACGCGGAAGCCCACGGCGTCGGTGTTGTGACCGCCGACGAACAGATCGCTGGTATCGACGATCGCGCGCGCCTGCCCGCCCTCGACCACCGCGATCGTCACTGGTTTGGGCGCGGTGCCGCGCACGGCGGGGAACAGCCGCACGTTGCCCGCAACCATCGGGGCATCGCCGTAAGTCAGCTTCCCGGCCGCATCGTAGTCGGCGGCTGCGCGCGTGGATTCGGCGATCGGCGCATAAGGCTTGCGGGCGAGATCGCGGGCCTGTGCCACCAGGCGATCCCACGAAAACGGCTCGGGCGTACCGAGACGCCCGCCCGTCGCGGCCTTCACCCCGTCAGGCAGGGCGCTTGCCGCTGCGAGCGCCGCCATCAGCCCCATGGCCGTGCGGCGCGACATCTGCGCGTCGTCGTTCAGAATGCTGCTTACCCTTGTTGCCTCGGATTTTCCGTCGAATGCCCATACGCACGGACGCGGCAATTGTTGCAGGAGGAACCTTTCATCCGCCTGACTGGCCGCCTCCGGCCGTCGCGTCCCGCCAACCGATGATCGCGCGATCGCCGGGTTTGAGGTCGTTCGCGAAGACTTCGGTGCGCTTCCCGTCGCTGGCGCCGACGGTGACGTAGACCCGGCGCGGCTCGCCCCCGTCGAGCACGAAGATGCGCTCGCGCCGCTGCGGACCGCGCGCGCCCGGCTCGAATTCCAGCGCGGCATTGGGGACCAGCAGCACGTTCTGCCGTTCGGGCAGTTCGATCTCGACGGTGGCCTTCATGCCGGGACGGACCTGCGGGCCGGGCTTTTCGATCGTGAAGACGGCGAGCGGCGGTGTGGTCTGCGGCGGCGGAGATACGCGCATCAGCGTCAGCGTGGCCGATTGCGGCGCGTCGGGCAGGGTATCGAGCCGGATATTCGCGAGCGTTCCCGCCTTGATCGGCTCTGCCCTGTGGGTGTCGAGCGGCACCTCGATCGTCAGCGGGGCGATGCCCTGCGCGATCGTGAAGAGCGGCTGGTGATCGCCGATCATCTGCCCTGGTTGCGCATGGCGCATGGTCAGTATGCCCGAGAACGGAGCGCGCACTTCGGCTCCGGCCTTGCGCGTCTCGTCTTCCTTGAACTGTATCTGCGCGGCCTTCACTTCGGCGCGCGCCGCCTCTACGCCAAGGTCCGCGCGGCGGGCATCGGCACGGGCACGCTCGATCTCGTTGAGCGAGGGCGCGCGGCCGCCCGAACGACGCCATACGCTCTCGAACCGGGCGAGGCGCGATCCGGTGTCCTGCGCGGTGACTTGCGCCGCTTCAAGGGCGGCCTGCGCCGCAGTCAGGCGCGAGCGGCCGACTTCCACCGCGCCCTTGATCTCACCCGCGTCGATCATGGCGAGCAGTTCGCCCTGTTCGACCGCGCCGTCGCTCTTGCCGGATACCCAGGTCACGCGGCCGGGAAGCGCCGAGAACACTGTCACTTCGCCGGCGCCGCGAATCTGCCCGCGTTCGGAGATCAGCGGGGTCAGGTTCCCGCGCTCGACCGGGGTGGAATAATACGGGGAGTCGTCCCCGCTCACGAAGCGCACGAAGAACGTCATCGCCCCCAGCGCGGCGATGGCCAGGATCAGCAGGCTCAGCCAGTGGCGGAACACGCGGCGCGGCGCGGCGCCGAGCAGGGCGTCGAGCGGGGTATGCGTATCGTGTTCAGTCACAGCCGGCGGTCACCGTTATCGTGGGGCCTGTCGCGGAGGGATCGGGTGCAACGACCGGTGCAAGACCTTCGCGCGCCCAGCTCCCGTCCTGCCCGGACCAGAGATCGAGGGTCGCCGTCACCCGGGCCGCGCGCGCATCAGCCAGCGCGAGTTCGACCGCGAGCGCGGCGGCTTCGGTCACGTAAAGCGTGGAGAAGGCCCCGGCTCCCTCGCGGTAGGCGGTACGCGCGTCACGGACGGAGCGACGCGATTCCTCCAGCGCCTGAGTCAGTCGGGCTTCCCTGAGGACGGCATCGGCCAGAACGGCCCGTTGCGGGTTCTCCGGTGCGGCCGAGGCAAGCGGGTCTACCGCAGGATCGGGAAGCGTCCCCGGGGTGCCGAGCTTCGCGGCAAGGGCGTCGGGCTGATCCCCGACAAGGCGGGCCAGTTCGGCAATGGCCTGATCGAGCCGCCCTTGCGCGAACCCCAGTTCACCCTGCGCGGTCTCGTCCTGCGAACGGGCGAGCGATCCGTCGATCGCCGGAACGAGCCCGGCCTCACGGCGGAACTGGGCGACTTCCGCATTATCCTTGTACTGAGCCCGCAGATTGCCGCGCAGCGCGACGTCTTTCTGCAGGCGCCGCACTTCGACATAAGCAAGTGCGATCTCCCGCGCGAGGCGTTCGCGCCGCGTGGACACCCTCTCGACCTTCTCAGTCCTGATCTGCGGGTCGGCGTTCACGCTCTTGTCGCCGAACAGCCGCCCCAGCTTGGCGCCGATACGTTTGGCGTCGTGCTCGGTCTGGTAATCGTACTGGCGCAGCGAAGCGATCCGGCAGATGACTTCGGGGCTGGTATCGAGGCCCTGCTGTATCAGTGTCGCCAGAACGGGGTCTCCCGCCTCGCGCCACCATGCGGGGGCCGCGGGTACGACAGGAGTCTCGGCGCCGGCGGCAGGGGCCGGGGCGCTGGCGACGTCCCTCGTGGTCTCGGCGCATCCTGCACAAGCGAGCGCGAGCGCCATAAGCGCCGCGCCGCCCAGTCGCGCGCGTGGTTTCAACATTCTCGACACGTGCATTCCGATAGCACCTGAGCCCCGCGAAGCAATCATGCTGCGATAGCGAACGCAGGAATGCCCGACTGGTGGCAGGGAGCGATGGGAGATTCGCGCTTTTATGCAGGCTGAACGGGGTGATGCTGCGCGGTAAGAGGGGTTATGTAATTGCAAAGGCGCAGGAAACCGGGGTTTTTGGTGTTTGATGAACTTTTTTTGAAATTAGAGTGTTGACCGACTCACTTGGTGGCCTTAGAGGCCCGTTCACCGCAGCGGACCACACGGTTTTGCATCGGTCGCCAAGCACTGACGGGCACCAAGCTCTCCGAGGTTAAAGCCGGGGACGACGGGTTGTCCGGGTTTGTTGTCTGGTGGATCTTTGACATTGTAGGTTT
>NZ_ALVC01000136.1:0-10724 GCF_000293195.2 Sphingomonas sp. LH128 | reverse complement strand
CCTGCCGGTCGCCCGGCTCGAGGACGGGACGATGTGGAACTGGTAAGAGGCGGCAGCGTGGCAAGGATCGTCTGCCTCGGAGAGGCGATGGTGGAACTGTCCGCTGGCGCTACGGGGGGCGAGCGCAGCTTTACGTACTGGTGGGATGCGAGCGCGGCGCGTGCGATGTTTGAGGTGGAGACCGTGGACGAGGCGGAGGGTGCGGATCTGCTGTGCTTCTCGCTCATCTCGCTCGGGATTTTGCCGCCGCAGGGGCGGCGGGATCCGCTGCGGCTTGCGGGCCGCGTGCGCGATGCGGGCGGCCTGGTTGCCTTCGACGACAATTACCAGCCCAGGCTTTGGGAGTCGCCCGAGGCGGCGATCCGCATGCGCGACAAGGCCATAGCCTTCGCCGACATTGGCCTTCCTACATTCGAGGACGAGGCGCTGCTGAGCGGTGCGAAGTCGCTGCGCACTGGCAGCGGAGGGGTTGTGGCGAACTAATCGTGAAGCTTGGTTCCGATGGCTGCCTGCTCCCCGATGGCTCGCCATGCCCGGTGCCGCAGGCGCTTGACCCGATTGACACAGGCGGCGCGGGGGATGCGTTCAACGGCGCTTACCTTGCAGCGAGAACGGGCTGCGCCAAGTCGGATGTTGCTGCACTGGTGGGCAACGCGCTGGCAGGCTGGAATGTCAAGCGGCACGGCGTGATTCCGGGGCGGGACGAGGCAGCCCCTACACCGGACAACATATTCGCGTGAGCAGTAAATTGGTAAGATGTCTTGCGGCTCGCACTCGTATATGACATTCAGGCCGGCATGGCGGAACGCTTGAAGCTTTACCAGCGCGTGGCGCAGGACATCGAACAGCGCATCAGGAGCGGGCAATATGCGGTCGGCAGCCGGTTGCCCGCAGAGCGTGACCTCGCGGAGAAGTTACAGGTCAGCCGCCCCACCGTCCGCGAGGCAATGATCGCGCTGGAAATCCGCCAATTGGTCGAAGTACGCCACGGCTCGGGCGTCTACGTGGCCGAGGAAATGCCTATCGACCGCAGCCCGGCCGAACTCGACGTCGGCGCCTTCGAACTGATCGAGGCTCGCATCATGTTCGAGGGTGAGGCGGCGGCCCTGGCGGCGAAGGTCATGAGCAACGAGGAAATCGCAGCGATCGGAGATATCCTGGAGCGGATGGAAGCGCTGGACCCCGCGACGGCGGAGGAACTGGCGCTCGATCGGCAGTTCCACATGGCGATCGCCGAGGGTACGCAGAGTTCGCTGGTCGCACAGACGATCCAGCACTTGTGGGACTTGCGCGAACAGTCGCCGCTGTGCCGCCACATGTTCGATCAAGCCCGGCGAGGGGGCATCAATCCTAGACCCGAAGAACATCGCCGCGTCTTCGAAGCCCTGGTCCGGCGCGATGCCGAGCAGGCGCGTTCCGCCATGCGCTCGCACCTCATGCGGGTTTCCGAGGATCTGCTCGCCGTGACGGAACTCCAACTGATCGAGAAAGCAAAACAGGAGATCGGTGAAAAACGCAGACGGATCGGCGCTGCCACGTTGTGACGAAGGCGCGCCAGCGTTGCCGTTCAACCCGTTTCTGACCGGAAGCTGGATCAAGCCCGCTTCGCTATCCCCGAACCAATGCGATATCGGGACATCGCAGCGCTTACCCGTCAACTCTCGTCCTAGTTCTTCCACGCGGCGTCAAGACGACGACTGCTTTCGGTAATACGTTCGGTCTGCGTGAAGTGGGCCGGAAACTGCTCCCTGATCGTTCCGCAGCATTCGCGCTGCGCAGCAAGACAATCGTAACCGCAAAGCGGGCGAACAGGGGGATGAACGTATGAAGGGTGAGCTATTCTTCGGTGCCGCGGTATGCGCGGTCATGGTGCCACACCTGGCGGTAGCCCAGGAAAACCGCGATGAAGCGGTAGCGAGCAACGACATCATCGTAACCGCCCAGCGCCGCGCCGAGCGCACCCAGGACGTGCCGATTTCGATCACTGCCCTGGGCGCCGATGCGTTGGCGCAGGCGAACGTCAAGCAACTGGGCGATATCGTCAAGCTGACCCCGGCGTTGCGCTTCGATTACCAGGCCAACTTCGTGCAGCCCACGATCCGGGGCGTGGGCAATGCGGTGGTTACGGCGGGCGGCGGCTCGAACGTGGGCATCTACACCGACGGATTTTATTCGCCCAACCCGCTGGCGGCCGACTTCCAACTGCTGAACGTCGAGAGCGTCCAGGTGCTCAAAGGCCCCCAAGGCACTCTGTTCGGGCGCAATACCACGGGCGGTGCGATCCTGGTGACCACCACCCGCCCCAGTACCGACACGCGCATGGTGGGCGAGATGTCTTATGGACGTTTCAACGCATTCCAGGCCAAGGCCTATGCGACCACGGGGCTGTCAGACCGGGCGGCCTTCGATCTCGAAGGCAACTACAGTTCCGGTGACGGATACTTGCGCAACATCATCGCCGCCGGGCCCAGGCACCCGGGCAGCTATGAGAACTGGACCCTGCGCGCCGGGCTTTCGATCGACCTGACGGATTCGATCGACGTGCTGCTGCGCTACAGCCACCAGCAGGTGGATGATGCCACGAACGTGGCGCTGGCGATCCTCCAGCAGGACGGGGTCACTTATGCGCCATTCCAGGGCCTCCCTGAACAGCTGCCCGGCTCGCTTGTCGCTACGAAGTATCGCGACGTCGCCATCGTCGACAGCGCACGTCCGTACTTCCGCTTCAATGCCGACATCTTTCAGGGAACCGTCGGCTTCGACCTCGGGTTCGCCGACCTGACATCGTACACCCAATATCGCGAGGACAAGTCGGACATCGTCTCCGACAACGACCAGACCGGGGCGAGCATCAATTACAATCGCATCCCGGTTACCGACAAGACCTTCACCCAGGAGTTCATTCTCGCCTCGCGGCCGGGCAGCCGCCTGCAGTGGACAGCCGGGCTGTTCTATTTCAACTACGTCGATGCATTCGCGCCGCTCGAACTGGGCACCAGCGAGGACAACGTCTATATCGAGGGCGCTTCGCATTCGCGCACGCAGAGCATCGCCGCCTTCGCCGATTTCACCTACCAACTGACCGACAAGCTGTTCCTCACCGCCGGTGCCCGCTACAGCCGCGACAGGTTCGATCGTGGCGCATTCCGCCTGAGCCTGATCAATCCGCCATTCGATCTGGCCAACCAGTCCTTCCCTGCGCTCAAGACCGAACGCGTGACGCCGCGCGCGGTGATCCGCTACGCGCTTGACGACAGCAGCTCGATCTATGCCTCCTACACCAAGGGCTACAAGGCGCCGCTGGTGGACGTGATCGCTGGCGGCAACGTCGATCCCGAACTGATGGATGCCTACGAGATCGGCTTCAAGCACGCGACGCGCGCGTTCTCGTTCAATCTTGCAAGCTGGTATTACGATTACAAGGATTTGCAGATCTCGATCTACAAGGACAACCTCTCGCAGATTCTCAATGCCGCGACGGCTCGGATCTATGGCGTGGAAGGCGATGTCAGCTACCGCGTGACCCCCGATTTCACGCTGACGGCCGGCGGAGCATTCGTCGATGCGAAATACAAGTCGTTCCCCAATGGCAGCTACTTCGACATCTGCACCGACGCGGCGACCTGCGGCGCGAACTACGGTTTCTGGACGCTGTTCCCAACCGATGCCAGCGGCAAGCGGATGCAGCGCGCGCCCCGGTTCACGGCCACACTGGGGGCCAGCTACGGCATGGACCTGGCGAATGGGAGGCTGATGCTGTCGGGCAGCCTCTACCATACCTCCAAGATCTTCTTCGACCTCAGCGAGCAGTTCCACCAGAAGGCCTACGATCTGGTCGGCCTGCGAGCGGAATGGACCGACCCGTCGGGCCGGATGAAGCTGGCCGTCTATGGCGACAACCTGCTTGGCGAGAAGTACATCACCCAGATCGCCGGTCATGCGCCCTCGATCGGTGCCGGCTGGGGGGCGCCGACCACTTTCGGCCTTTCGGTACGCTACGAGCTGGGCAAGTGACGAGCGGCAGGAGTGGAGGCGGCGGCAACGCACTCGCGCCTGAACTCGCGCGCGCCATGCTGGGCCGGATGCTGCGCATCCGTTTGTTCGAGGAGGCTGTTGCCGATCTCAAGGCAAGGGCGGTGATGCCCGGGGCGACGCATCTTTCGATCGGCCAGGAGGCGGCCATCGTCGGCGCCTGCCTTGCGCTGCGCGATGACGACTACCTCACCGGGACCCATCGCTCGCATGGGCACCCGATCGGCAAGGGCGCCCGGCTCGGCCCGCTGATGGCCGAGTTGTTCGGCAAAGCCAACGGCGTGTGCAAGGGGATGGGCGGATCGATGCACCTTGCCGACTTCTCGGTCGGCAGCCTGGGCGAATCCGGGATCGTGGGCGGGCTCATGCCGATCGCGGTGGGGGCAGGGCTGAGCGCGCGAATGCGCGGCACGGACCAGGTGTGCCTGTGTTTCTTCGGCGACGGCGCGGTGAATGAGGGCGTGTTCCACGAATCCCTCAATCTCGCGGCGACCTGGAAGCTGCCGGTGGTGTTCCTGTGCGAAAACAATGGTTACGCGATGTTCACCCGGCACGGATCGACTTCTGCCGATGGCGACATCGCCGGGCGCGCTGCCGGCTATGCGATGCCCGGCGCGAAGGTCGACGGGCAGGACGTCGAGGCAGTCCACGACGCGGTGCGCGAGGCCGTGGCACGCGCACGCTCCGGGAAGGGCCCCACGCTGGTCGAGGCGGTGACATATCGCTACTGCGAACATAGCGAGTTCGGCGGCATGACGCTGCCCACCTATCGCGATGCACGCGAGATCGAGGACTGGCGCGAACGTGACCCGATCGCGCTGTTCGAGACGCGGCTGGCATCCATGCAGGTGCTGTCCAATGCCGAAATGGCGGCCATGCGCGGCGAGGTGGCCGAGGAGGTCGCGGCATCAATTGCTTTTGCCCAGGCGGGTGAAGACCCGGTGCCTTCGGCGCTGTTCGACTGCGTCTACGGATAAGGAGGGCAGATGCCCAAACAGACTTTCCTGAAAGCCGTCGGTCAGGCCATTCGCGACGAGATGCGTGCCGACCCGCGGGTCTTCGTCATGGGCGAGGACGTGCGCTCGGGCATCTACGGCGATTTCGGCGTGGCCGAGTTCGGTGAGGAGCGGGTGCGCGATACGCCGATCTCGGAAGCGGGATTCTTCGGTGCGGGAATCGGCGCGGCGATGACGGGGATGCGCCCGGTCGTGGAGGCCACCGCGTCCACCTTCCTGTATTGCGCGATGGACCAGATCGTGAACCAGGCCGCCAAGATTCGGTACATGACCGGAGGGCAGGCGAAAGTGCCGATCGTGTTTCGCGCGCAAGTGCTGTTCGGCGTCGGCGCCGCAGCGCATCACTCTGACCGGGCCTGGGCGATGTTCGCGCAAGTTCCCGGGCTCAAGATCGTCGTTCCCTCCAACGCCCATGATGCCAAGGGCCTGATGACCGCCGCCATCCGCGACGACGGCCCGGTGCTCTGCTTCGAGGATTCGAGTCTGTGGGGCAGGCGCGATACGGTTCCCGAAGGCGACTATGTCGTGCCGATCGGCGTCGCCCGGATCGTGCGTGAAGGGTGCGACGTCACCATCGTCTCGCTCGCCAGCGGGGTGCATCATGCGCTGGCGGCGGCGGCTACCCTGGCGCAGGAGGGCATCGAGGCTCAGGTGGTGGACTTGCGCAGCATCGTCCCGCTCGACCGGGAAACGATCCTGGATTGCGTGCGGAGGACGGGCAGGCTGGTCGTGGTCGATCCGGCGCCGCTGACTTGCGGCATCGCCTCGGAAGTCGCAGCGACGGTCGCCGAGGGAGCCTTCGCCAGCCTGAAGGCGCCAGTGGTCCGACTGACGGCGCCGGACGTTCCGGTGCCGTTCGCTCCGGCGCTCGAACGCCTGATGTACCCCGACGCGGCGGGGATCGTTGCGGCAGTGCAGCGGGTCATGGCCTATAGCGAGGAAGCGGTCTCATGAGCATGATCGAAGTACGAATGCCGCAATGGGGCATGAACATGACCGAGGGAACAGTCACGCAGTGGCTCAGGAAAGTCGGCGACAGCGTCGAGGAAGGCGAGGCCATCGTCGAGATCGAGGCGGCCAAGGCCGCCAACGTGGTCGATGCCCCGGTGACCGGCATACTCGCGCAGATACTCGTCGAGGAGGACGAGACGGTGGCGGTGCAGACTGCGATCTGCCTGATCGAGACATGACCGCCGCTGCCTCCAGCGCCGTGGCCCGGACGGACCGGCTCGACCGCTGGCTCGACGTGCTCGATATCCGCGAGGCGCTGGCCGAATATTTCCGGGCGCTGGGAGCAGGCGATGCCGCGCGGGCGGCGGGGCTGTTCCTGCCCGATGCCCACGAACACCACGGCCCCGTCAGCGGCCCTGCCCATGACCTGACCGGGCAGTTCGTCGCCAACGCGACTTCCATGTACTCGGCCACGGTGCGCCATGTGCTGGATGCCAAAGTGGACGTCGCGGGAGATACGGCGCTGAGCGAGGCCGGCTGGTTCAACATCCTTCAGCAAGGCGACCGCGACTGTTTCTATGCCGGGCGCTACCTCGATCGCTGGCAGCGGTATGACGACGACTGGCGTATCGCTGCGCGGGTTGCTGTGGTGGACTGGTGGCGCGTGGACCGCCGCGGCGACATTCCCTTCTACGAAGGCGCCGAAGCAATTCTTCGCTTCGCCGGTCGCGGACTGGACGATCCCGAAATTCGCGCCTGCCTCGGTCTGCCCACGGGCGAGGCGGCGCCATGACCACGATCCAGACCGTGACGGGCCCGATCGACGCTGACCGCCTCGGCCGGGTGCTGGTGCACGAACACATCTTCACCGGCGATATCGAGCACCTGCTCAACTACGGCCACGATTTCGACGAAGAGGTCGAGGTGGAGAAGGCGGCAGCGCGGATGAACGCGCTCAAGGCTTCGGGCATCGATACGATCGTCGACCTGACGGTGCTGGGCCTGGGGCGCTACGTGCCGCGCATCCGCAGGGTGGCGCAGCACACCGATCTCAATATCATCGTCTCGACCGGCTGCTATACGCTGGGCGAACTGCCGATGCCGTTCCAGATGGTCGGACCCGGGCTGCTGTTCGATGAGCCTGATCCGATGCCCGAACTGTTTGTCGGCGACATTACCCATGGTATCATGGACACCGGAATCCATGCCGCCGAACTGAAGTGCGCGATCGATGCTGCAGGGCTGACACCGGGAGTGGAGCGGGTGATGCGCGCGGTGGGCCAGGCGAACCTGCGTACCGGGGCGCCGATCACCATTCACACCAACCCCGCAAATCGTTCGGGCCTGATCGCCCAGCGCGTGCTGGCCGAGGAGGGCGTGGATCTGCGCGACGTGATCATCGGCCATTCGGGCGATTCGGATGACCTCGACTATCTTACCGCGCTGGCGGAGCAGGGCTCGATCCTGGGTATGGACCGGTTCGGCATAGCTTTTTCGCTGACCTTCGAGCAGCGTATCGCGACGATACTGGGCCTTATCGAGCGCGGGTTCCTGGCCAACCTCGCGCTCTCGCATGACTGTTATTGCTGGACCAACTTCCATCCCGGCGGTGTGGCACGGTTTCACGAGCACCAGTATTCGGGCGTCATCGACCACGTGATCCCTGCCTTGCGCCAGGCCGGATTACCGACTGGCGCCATCGAGACCATGCTGGTCGATAACCCGCGCAGGCATTTCGTGGACGCAGCCGAGCGTTTCGCAAGGCGGAGCCAGAAGGCCCTTTCGCGCGATGGAATTTGACTATGTCATCGTCGGTGCCGGCACGGCAGGCTGCGTGCTCGCCCACCGCCTCAGCGCCGATCCGGCAACCCGTGTGCTGCTGCTGGAGGCGGGCGGCCCGGACCGCGCGTTCAACATCCAGATGCCGGCAGGATCGAAGGCGCTGCTGGGAAAGCCGAATCCCTTCAACTGGTTCGATTTTACCGAGCCACAGGCCCATTTGGGTGGGCGACGCATGTACTGGCCGGCCGGGCGCGGCTGGGGCGGCACCTCGTCGATCAACGGCATGGCCTATGTGCGTGGCCATCCGCTGGACTACGATGGCTGGGCGGCAGCGGGTTTGCCGGACTGGTCCTACGACCGGATTCTGCCCTACTTCCTGAAAGCCGAGGCCAACGTGCGCGGCGCGTCCCGCTTCCATGGCGGCGATGGCCCGCTGCGGATTTCGGACACGCCCGGATGGTCTGCGCTCTCGCAGGCTTTCGTCGAGGCGGGCATGCAGGCGGGCCATCCGCTCAGCCGGGATTTCAACGGCGAGGAACCGGAAGGCTTCGGGGCGTTGCAGATGACGCTGCACAAGGGCCGCCGGGTGAGCGCGGCGAGCGCCTACCTGCATCCGGCCCTGGGGCGGCCCAATCTCAAGGTGATCAGCCACGCCCGCGTCACGCGGGTCCGTGTAGAGCAAGGCAGGGCAAGCGCGGTGGAGTGGCTGCGCGCAGGCCAGCGCGAAGTCGCCCGCGCCGCGCGCGAGATCGTGCTCTGCGCCGGCGTCGCCCGCACGCCGCAGGTTTTGATGCTGTCGGGCATCGGCGATGCGAGGCACTTGCGCGAACATGGCGTCGAGGTGCTGTGCGACAGCCCGGAAGTCGGCAGAAACCTCCAGGACCACGTCGCCGTTCAGGTCAAATGGACATGCCCGCTCCCGGTCACGCTCTACCGGGACTTGCGCTGGTATCGGACCTTGTGGGCAGGCCTGCGCTATCTCGCCACCCGTAGCGGACCGGCGGCGGGGATGGGGGTGGAGGCCAACGGGTTCGTGCATAGCCGCCCGGGACTGTCCCATCCCGACCTCCAGATCGCCCTGATGAATGCGCTGATGGAGGGTGAGGGAATCGACGGACTGCGGATCGAGCGCCACGGCTTCACCCTGAGCGTGTGGAACCTGCGGCCGGAAAGCCGTGGCACGATCACCCTGCGCTCGCCGGACCCGCTTGCCGCGCCCGTAATCCAGCCAGAATACATGTCCGCGCCGGCGGACGCGGAGGTGCTGCGCGCGGCGGTGGGGATCGTGCGCGAAGTGGTCGCGCAGCCGGCATTCGATAGCTTTCGGGGCGAGGAAGTGAGTCCGGGGCCGGAGGTCACCGGAACCGAAGGGATCGCCGATTTCGTGAATGCTACGGCGGGCGGCCTGTTCCATCCCGTCGGCTCCGCGAGGATGGGCAGCGATGCGCGATCGGTGGTCGATCCGGCCTTGCGTGTGCGCGGCGTGGCGGGATTACGCATCGCCGACGCCTCGATCATGCCGCGGATCGTCTCGGGCAACACGGCTGCGGCCGTGTTCATGATCGCCGAGAAAGCCGCCGACCTTATCGCGCGAGACAAATTTCAGCCTCGCGTCATCACTTCACGCGGGGTGATCGCATAGGCCTGCCGGAAGCAGCGGCTGAAATGCGAGGAGTCCGAAAAGCCACAGGCCATCGCTACGTCGGTCACAGACATGTGCCGCGCGGAGGCGACCTGCAGCATCGCGCGGGCGGCCTCCAGCCTTTCGGCCTTGATGAGACCCTGCAGGGTGGTCCCTTCGCCCCGAAACACCTTGTGCAGGTAATTGAGCGAAAGCCCTGCCTCCTCTGCCACGTCGGCAAGCGTGAGGTCGAAGTTCGCCAACTGCCGGCGCACGATCGTGCGCACCCGCGCTACGATCGCGTCCCGGCCGCTCGGCGCCTGTTCCAGGCTGTCGTCGCTCCCGGCCTGGTTTGCCAGGACCAGTTCCGCGATGATCCGCACCGAGCGCAGGAACTCCGCCGGGCTAAGAGTCCATGCGCGCTGGGCGAAAAGACGGATCATGTCGATGGTAAGTGCATCGAATCCACCTGAACCCCGGCGCATGCACAGCCGCTTGGGATTGACGACGCGCCGGTTGACGAATTCGGCCGGGAGCAGAAGGCTGACGACTTCCGACGTCTCCTCGCCATTGCGGCACTGCATGACGTAAGGCTCGCTGGTGCAGAAGAACATCGCTTCGCCCGGCCGTACCACCAGTTCGCGCCCCATGTGGGACAGACGACGTTCTCCGCGTAGCGGCAACGACAGGATGAAGCGCTCGCGGTTGTCGCTGGCCACGGTTTCGCGGTCGCGCATTTCGCTCTCGGCCCATTCGGGGATGCGCTCGCCGCTCGCGGAGGAATGGATGAGAGTGAAGCCTTCCGCCGAATAGGCACGGTTCAGGCCATTTCGCCAGATCGGCGCACCCGCGCGGTGTGCCATGCGCAACCGGTAGACATTGCGGTGCGCGAAGGCGTTGTTCTCATCCAGCGCATCGGCGCCCCAGGCCGTCCAAGCCAGTTCCTGTACTTGCGCCGCATCCAGAATGCCCATTCCCGGCTCTCCCGCCAGTTCTCGGTGATGGTCCGCAGCCGGGGGCCGCGCCCGCTGGGTCCGCACCTTTTATCTTGATCCCATCTCATCCCATGCCGGCAAACACAGGTCCAGCGATCCGTTCGGATCGCTTGCCAAACATCGCACCGAGGTTGGCAAGCCGCGTCAACTGGTGAGACAGCCGCCGTTGACGTTCAGGCTTTGCCCGGTGATGTAGCCGGCTTCCTCGGAGGCGAGGAAGTTCACCGCTGCGGCGATGTCCTGCGCGGTGCCCAGCCGGGGGATCGGATAGGAGGCGAGGATGTCGCGATAGTCGATCGGGAACAGGCTGGCGTCGATCGCGCGCCG
>NZ_ALVC01000135.1:0-7746 GCF_000293195.2 Sphingomonas sp. LH128 | reverse complement strand
TCAGTCGTGCCGGTGATCCGGCGGTCAGGGTCGCTCTGTTCGAGGCAGCGCACGTTCTGATGACGCGCGTGGCGAAATGGTCGAAGATCAAGGCCTGGGCAATGAATATCGCCAAGCGCCGCAGCGCGAAGCGCGCCAAGGTCGCGCTCGCCCGCAAGCTTGGCATCATTCTGCACCGGATGTGGGTCGATGAAGCCGACTTCAGGTACGGCCAGCCGGCATAGCCTTCGAGGAGAGAAAAGATGCCCGGATACTCAGCTACGTAGAGGTCCCCTGCGGGTGACCGGCGAGGGGACGATGGTCAGGGACAAGCCGCTGGACGCTTTGGCGATCAACGCCGTTTTCGAGATCGGCTACCCTGATTTTTCCGACCGCATCATGTGACGACCACGCGTCGATCACGGACAGAAGCATGAACCCCAAGTCGATCTACCTTGCAGTCCCGCACCCAATGACAGAAGGTGTCCAGCTCCTTGATCTTCATCTTGAGACCGGCCTGATCGAGGCGACGGGATTGGTAGCGCTGGGTCGATCGGTTGATCGGAAATGCGCCGCAGGCCCTCCGTTCGCTCACCTGGTAGTTCGCCCGCAGATAGCCAACGATCTCCCGAGCTCGATCAGGCCTTACATTTTTCGGCGGATGACGTCCTGCAGCATCTCTTTGTCGAGACTGAGGTTTGCCACGAGCCGCTTGAGCCGGACATTCTCCTCCTCGAGCTGCTTCAGCCGCTTCGTCTCCGACGGCATCAGTCCGCCATATTTGCTCCGCCATCGATAGTAGGTCTGAACCGATATGCCGGCTTTGCGGCACACCTCCTCGACGGTCGTACCATCCTCGGCCTGCTTGAGAATGAACGCGATCTGGTGCATGCTGTGATCCGCACGCCCCACATTCAGGACCGCGACGGAGTCCCAATGGTGCTACGCGAAATCATCGCGCGCTTTTGGTATCTGCGGCACGTCTTCGCAAATGGCGGCTATGCTGGCGACAAACTCAGGAAGGCTCTGCGGCGAATGGCGAAATGGACCATCGAAATCATCAAACGGTCAGATACCGCCAAAGGCTTCGAGGTGCTGCCCGGCCGCTGGGTGGTCGAACGGACGTTGGCATGGCTCAACCGAAACCGATGCCTAGCAGAGGACTTCGAGAAAACCATCGCTTCGGCAAAGGCTTGGGTCTTCATCCCGCCCGTTCAAATCGTCATCCGACGTATCGCAAGACTATGAAATCAATCCGCATGATGACGAACCAGGCACTTATGGTAAATCTTCATAAAAATCTGTACCGCGCGATCAGCGATTTGGTCGGCTAGAATGTTGTTTGCGTGTCGCAACTCCAGTATCAACCTTCGATTGAATCCTGAGGTGCAAAGATCAAGTAACAGCATAGCCGCGTCATCCGGATCTTCGTCGTATAAAGAATTAGCTAAAAATAAGGAAACTTGATCTCGAAAATACAAAAATGTATTAGAGTAGAAAATATTTCCTAACTTGGGAATGCGCCGATTGTTGATAATTATAATTCGCTCGATTTCGATGGTGTCATCTCGCATCAAGAAATGGCAAAATCTTTTCGAAGATAAATTCAACATACTGGTTATACTACTACATTCGGAAATATCGAGATCAAGAAAATTTCTAAATAACTGAACTTTCAATTCAATAGCGGCAACAGCAATGTCTTCCTTGTGATCAAAATATTGCCAAAGAGTGCTCTTCGACCCGCCCAATATACTAGAAATATCAGACATAGTGACATTATCGTAGCCACTCTCTAAAAATGCATTCATCGCAACGTTTACGATATTTTTGCGACGCGCACTTTTTTTCAGTTCTCTCTTTGAACTGATTGATAGGACATTTTTTTGCCGCATAAATCCTACATGGCTTCGGATCATCGAAAAAAATGGTGCTCGATAATGTCAGTGACAGATTAAGGAAATTAAGGAAAATTAATCTCTTGATAAGAATATGATTATATTATACTAATTCTAGATATTATTCTTGCCGCTAAGCTTTCTCTAAGTGGCTGTCCTCGCTTAATTTTTCTCCACGTATTATAGCTTATCCCAAGCTCTTTCTGTAACATTGAATCCGTTCTTCCAGTTGAAAAGCGTATAATTTTATCCGCGATATCTTTTGGCAATTTCACCATCTTACATTGTGAACTCATATCGAAATCTTCCGAAGATTACTGCTAAAGCTATAATATAGATCGGTATTTCTCTGGAATATTTAGCTATATTGCATAACTTTTCATATCGGGTAGACAAGATATCGCGGGAGTACTGACGTATCCAATTCGGCACGGCGGGACAGAAACTTGGCCCGACCATCGCCCGAAAGCCGAACCATATCGAGATAGCGACCTGCGGCAAGAATTTGAGTGACCCCGGTATCCATCGGCGTCATGAAAACCGAAAAGTTGGACATGGCCTCTGCTGTGCTGGCATCGACCTGCCGATGGCTGACCCGCTGAACGAAATGGCGAGTGCGGTAGTCCTGAAAGGTCCCTGCCCAGATCTCTGTGACATAAGTGACGCGATCTTCCAGTCGCGCCCTACAATCGTCGAACATGAAGCCGAGTTCGAGGTTATGTTCTGTGTTCTCGGCCGCACGGCAGTAATAAGATGCCTGTTCTTCCTCGGCATAGTTAGTGAGCCAGCCTGTCATGTCTTTGCTGTCGAGCGCGTTGGCGTCCGCCAGCAGCAGGCGGTCAAGAGCGCATTCCAGTTTGGTGGGCGAAAGCATCATGCTTGTGCCCTTTCGAATCCCATCACCGAGCGGTAATATTCCCAGCGCGGAAGGTTACCGCTTTCATCGTTCTGCGAAAACTCGGACTCGAGCTTGGCAGGATCACGCACGCCTTTCTGGAAGATCGCATTGCCAGGCGTGTGGCTGCCGATGTGGATCCGGTGGAAGATCGAAGCGTCTTCCATGCTAATTAAACCGCATGGACCCAGTAAATTGGAGCTTTGCCGTAACCGGTGGCGAAGCATGTCCGCATCGTCGTTCTGGTGGGCGAAATAGGCGTAGTGGACCTCGGTCGTTTCGGCATCGATTGGGGTCGCGAAGCGCAGGTTTATGACGTCGAGATGTTTGGTTGAAACGAAAGTCGGGAACAACTGGACGATGCGTGACCCGACTGATGGATCCTGCCCTTTGAAGGCAATCAGATCCTTATCTTTTAGAACGCTGGGACCGCTCGCCACGGAGAGTGCCGACTCGAAACAGACATGGCCGCGTTTCGTGGCGGTATACTGCCGCCCTTTGCCGCCCTGCCAATTGAGCATCTTGAATGCCGCGTGGAGCAGCGGGGCATGGTAGCCGTCGTTGTCGTTGTAACCCTTCCAGTTGCTGTCATAGCGAACCTTCTGATAGCCCAGCAGTTTAAGGCGACCGTCGCCCGCCATCAGTTCGCGCAGGGTTTCTCCTGCTTCGCCGAGAAACTGGTCAAGGGGTTCTGTCTCAGCCGAGAACGTCACGAATATCAGGCCGTAGAACAGATCGAAGCGCGGCTGCCCCAAGGGGTAGTCCGCCTTGTCGAAACCGGGTACGAATTCGCGCGGGTTGGGACATCCAACAAGCTCGCCCTTGGCACTGAACAGCCAACGGTGATAGGGGCATTCGAACTCGGTTTTGTTACCCATTACCGCAGTTTCGAGCTGGTTGCTGCGATGCGAGCAGGCATTGTAAAACACGCGAACCTCGCCCCCTTCATCCCGCGAGATCAACAGCGGGATTCCTGCGAGGCGGATCGTCCGGAAATCGCCTGGGTTGGGCAACTCGCTTTCGTGCGCAACCGGATGCCATTCCGGGCCGTGAAATATCCGCTTGATCTCTTCCAAGTAGAGATCCGATCGCGTAAAGGCCGCCTTGGGAACTTCGTTATAATTCTTCGGCCAGGTCAAGGTCGCGTCAGCCATCCTCTTGCTCCCGCATTTCCAGTGATCGTTTATCTGACCGTCTTCAACGCTCTGTTTCGAGCGCTTTGCCCAGTTCGGCCCACATCCGGCCCGAATTACGCGCGCCTTCGAGATAGCTTTCGGGACATAAGTGATAGGGTGGACGGCAAGGTCCGGCGTTCATCCATCCACCGGCGGTCATCCGCGCCTTTTCCAGCGGAATGTTGTAGGTGGAGAATTCCTTGAAGCTGCCATTGGGAAACAGCGTTGCTGCCGTGGGCGCGAGCCGCCCCATGAAGGTCTTGGCCTTGCTCCAGTCGCCGGTGGCGCGGGCCTGTGCGACGAGATCGCGCAATGTCGTACTGACGAGAGGATGGCAGACCGCGCCGCTTGTCCAGAAGGCATCGACCGAATCGTCCATCCGCGCCGCGCCATAGTAATCGAAGTCGATCGGCAGCAGCTTGATCCGCCCCTTGATTGCGGCCAGATCGGGCAGCAGTGTGCCAACACCGATATACTTGGCAGTAACAACTTGGGGGATTTCGGCGACCTGACCCCAGAAATGGCGCGGGAAATCGAACTTGAATGCTTCGGGATTGGCATAGATTGCAATATTGATATCGGGCACCGCCTCAGCGACATCCTTGTAGAACTGGACCGCGACATCGACGCTCGGCGCGCACCACATCGGTACGCCCAGCATCGTCCCGGTCGCGCCGATATCGACTGCCTCGCGGGTCAGCGCGATGGTGTCGCGGGTGTTGATACAGGTTGTGCCGACAAACACCGGAACCCGGCCCGCTGCGGCATCTACGATAGTCTTCATAAAGACGAGCTTTTCGTCAAGCGTCATGGTCGCGGCCTCGCCCAGCGTTCCCATACTCAGGATGCCGTCGACTCCGGCCTCGATCAGGCCGTTGACCATGCGGGCTGCTTCGTCGACATTAACCGTATCAGTGGCGCGCCAATCGGTAGCACCTTCCTTGGCGGGCGTCGGCACGATCGCCCAGGCACCCTTTATATCAGCAGCAGTCAGCAGTTCACGCGCCACGCAACATCTCCCAAAGATTTTCAATCATTAGCCAATATGTAACGCATTGCCCACGGGCTTGGCAAGGGAGGAATGCGGATTTATGAAGCCGAATGTGACTAGGATTGCACCCTTCCGGCCGGACGGGTGCGGGTTTGGAGAAATCAGAGATGACAGACGCAAACGTAAGATTTGCAGGCAAGATCGCGATTGTCACGGGAGCAGCCCAGGGCATCGGCTTTGCTACGGCCCAGCGCCTAGGGCGAGAAGGCGCCACAGTCGTCGTTGCCGATCGTGCAGAACAGGCGACACTGGATGCGGTTGCGCGACTTATGGCCGAATCTGTCGACGCTCACCCCGCCATCCACGACCTCGAGCAACAGGCTGGAGCCGCTGCCCTGTACAACGCTGTAAGCGATAAATTCGGGCGGATCGACGTGGCCGTCCATAATGTCGGTGGCACGATCTGGGCCAAGCCTTATTGGGAATACACCACCGAAGAAATCGTCGCCGAAATTAATCGCTCGTTGTGGCCGACGCTGTGGTGTTGCCATGCAGTGCTGCCCCACATGCGCGCGGCGGGTCGCGGCGCGATCGTCAACATCGGCTCGGTGGCAACGCGCGGGGTCAATCGCGTGCCCTACGCGGCTGCGAAAGGTGGCGTGGCGGCGCTGACCGCTGCGTTGTCGCTGGAACTGGAGGATTGTGGCATCAGGGTAAATTGCGTGGCTCCTGGCGGGGTCAACGTGACCCGTGTCACCCCGCGTAATACCGCTCCGCATTCCGACGCGGACCGCAAGGGCTTTGGCGAGGTGATGGAGCAGACCTTGCGCGATACCCCGCTGGGTCGCTTCGGCGAGCCCGAGGAACTGGCCGCCGCGATCTGCTTTCTAGCCGCCGACGAGGCGTCCTACATCACCGGCCAAACCCTCTACGTCGCAGGTGGCGGGATCGGCTGATCCCGCCCGCCTTACGAGCCTAACCAGCCTGCTTGAGGATATCGCGGAGCGACACATCGGCATCGGCCAGCTGCGCGGCCTGGGCATTGGCTCGGCGCTCGATCAGCCGTTTGCCGATGCCCATGTCTGGGGCGCGGTTGACAGTCAGGATGCCCTCGATCATCTCGCCTGACTGGAAGAATGCGGTAAACTGGTTGCTTGCCATGTCTCCACGCAGGGTTACCTCGGCTTGCACCGGGATATGGCCGCAGAACTGGATATTGAGATCGAACTGGTCGCTCCAGTACCACACCGGCTTGCAGTAATCGACGCCCTGCCCGAGCACGGCGAGCGCCGCGGCCTGAGCCTGATCGGCAGCATTCTGGTAGGTTTCCTGGCGGATATGGCCGCCGAAGAAGCTCTCCTGTTCGGCCACGTCGCCGGCGGCAAAGACATTCTCATTGCTGGAGCGGCACCGCCGATCGACGATGATGCCGTTATTGGTGACGATGCCTGCGTCCCGGGCTAGGCTGATTTCCGGCACTATCCCGACCCCGACTACCACGGCATCGCAATCCACCAGTGATCCGTCATCGAGTTCGACCTGCGTCACCCGCCCGTCAAGCACCTTCATCGCGTTCACGCCGCGTCCGAAGCGGGTGTCGACGCCGCGCTGGCGATGTTCCTCGCCCAGCCATTGCCCGAACTGCGGCCCGAGCGCGCGAATCATAGGCGCGGCAAGCGGTTCGATCGCGGTCACTCGGCACCCCAGCTTGACCGCGCTGGCCGCGACTTCAGCCCCGATCACACCCATGCCGATGATGACGATCCGGGCGCCGTCCCTGAGGTCCGTCGCCATCCGGGTGGCATCGTCCCGGGTGCGCAGGTAATGCACGTTGGCGGCGTCGGCACCCTCCATGTTGAGCTTGCGGGCGGAACCACCGGTGGTCAGCAGGATGCGGTCGGCTTGGACCAGGTCTCCGCCCGTCAGGCGCACAGCGCTCGCCGCCAGGTCGAGCGCTTCGGCACGCGTGCCAAGCCGCATTTCGATGCGGTTGGCGGCGTACCAGGCCTCGTCATGAAGGAAGAAATTGTCCGGTACATTGGCCGGATCCCACAACACCTCCTTGGACAGGGGCGGGCGCTCGTAGGGCCGCCACGGTTCTTCGCCGATAAGGGTGATCCGGCCATCGAAGCCAGCCTGGCGCAAGGACTCCACCGCGCGGCCACCCGCAAGATTTGCTCCGACCACGGCTACCGATTTCATGCGATTCTCCCAACTTTGCGTGCTTTCCCGGTCTTATTGCCGGAAGGCGCACCTCCCTATAGACCTTCTTTGCACAATATGCAATGCGTTGCGAGAGTTAACGCGCGCTAGGCGGATTCCTGGATTTCCATTTTTTCAAGACGCAAGGCGAGCTGCCGACGGGTAAAGCCTAAGGTGCGCGCCGCGCGAGCAACGTTGC
Organism: Sphingomonas sp. LH128; assembly: GCF_000293195.2. NCBI lineage: Bacteria > Pseudomonadati > Pseudomonadota > Alphaproteobacteria > Sphingomonadales > Sphingomonadaceae > Sphingomonas > Sphingomonas sp. LH128. The sequence goes on along the minus strand of NZ_ALVC01000135.1, from coordinate 407 downwards.
CCCCACTTGCATCAAGGGCCTCGCGGATCACCAGCCCTTCCATTTCCAGCAGGCTTCCGCCCTCATCGACGATCAGATCCAGCATCTGGCGCACCAAGTTGGCGCGACTACCAACATTGTCAACGGCGCTGATCCTGCCATCGTTGGTCATGCACATCGCCGGCTTCAATTCGAGGCCGTCGGTTTCCAAGAACAGGTGTCTGACGTCGATCGCTCGTCCGTCGTCCGCCAACAGCACGGCGCGTTCCACCATTCGCTCAAGTTCGCGCACATTGCCCGGGAAATCGTAAGCCAACAGCGCGTTAATCGCCCGCGGAGTGAAGCCCGATACTGTTCGGCCATGGCGCAGGGCATAACGCAGACGGAAGTGTTCCAGCAGCACCGGAATGTCCTCGCGGCGCTGGCGC